>DASQLE010000380.1:0-2397 GCA_035630175.1 Beijerinckiaceae bacterium | reverse complement strand
CAGGGCCTTGGCGTCGTCCTCCGCCGCGAACAGCCGGGCCGTGATGGCGTGCAGGTTCTGCCCGAGCGGCGTCAGCGCCACCGTGCGGCCGCGGCGGTCGAACAGCCGAATGCCGTTCGCCTCCTCGAGCGAGCGCACCTGTGCCGACAAGGTCGGCTGGCTGACGCCGCCGGCCTGCGCCGCCTTAGTGAAGCCGCCGGATTGGGCGACGAGGTGAAAGGCGCGCAAGGCGCTTTGCGACATCCCGGTTTCCTATAGAACAAACCTATAGATATCATCTAAACAGTATATTAGACCAATATCGCCGGCGGCGCTAGGGTCTTGTTACCCGATCCCTCCAAAGGGTTTCAGCATGTCCCCCATCACCCGCCGCGCTGCCTCCGAAACCGGCGATCCGCTGCTCCTGACGCCGGGTCCTCTGACGACGGCCAAATCGGTCAAGGAGGTCATGGTCCACGATTGGGGATCGCGCGACGCCGCCTTCATCGCCATCAACAAGGCGGTGCTGGACGAGCTTCCCCGCATCATCCACGGCGAGGACCGCTTCGTGACCGTGCCGATGCAGGGTTCCGGCACCTTCGCCGTGGAAGCCATGCTGACCACCTTCGTGCCGCCGTCCGGCAAGGTGCTGCTACTCGTCAACGGCGCTTACGGCCACCGCGCCAAGCGCATCCTCGACATCGCCGGACGCAAGAATGTGGTGCACGAGACGCCCGAGGACACGGTGCCGGACCTCGCCGCGATCGAGCGCCTGCTCAAGCGCTCGAAGAGCATCACGCACCTGTTCGTCGTGCATTGCGAGACGACGAGCGGCATCCGCAACCCCGTCGAGGAGATCGCCGCACTCGCGGCGCGACACGGCAAGCGCCTCCTCATCGACGCCATGAGCGCCTTCGGTGCCTTGCCGCTCGATTCCCGCGCTGTGCCGTTCGACGCCGTGGCCGCGTCGTCGAACAAATGCATTGAGGGCGTGCCCGGGCTCGGCTTCGTGCTCTGCCGCCGCGAAGCGCTCGCCGAGACGAAGGGCCATGCCACCACCCTCGTGCTCGACCTCTACGACCAGAACGAGGCCCTGCAGCGCACCGGGCAGTACCGCTTCACGCCGCCGATCCACGTCATTGTCGCCTTCCACCAGGCGCTGCAGGAATTCTGGGCGGAGGGCGGCGTCGCCGGGCGCGGCGGCCGCTATGCCGAGAACGGCCGCATCCTGATCGAGGGCATGCGCGCTCTCGGCTTCGAGACGCTCCTGCCGCCCGCCCTGCAGGCGCCGATCATCGTCACGTTCCACATGCCGCGCCACCCGAACTTCGTCTTCCAGCGCTTCTACGACGCGCTCAAGGAGCGCGGCTACGTGATCTATCCCGGCAAGCTGACGGTAGCGGATTCCTTCCGCATCGGCTGCATCGGCCGGCTTTCCGCGAGCGACATGCACGGGGCGCTCGGCGCGATTCGCGAGGCGCTCGCCGAGATGGACGTCCGCCTCACGCCGGCCAAGGCCGCGTAGATCACGATGGTTTTGATCGAATTGAGCATGATGGTTTCCGAAAAGTCGTGTCCGCTTTTCGGCATCATGCGCTAAGGAGCTTGCCATGAACGTGCAAAGCAGGATCGGCGCGGATGTTCACGTGAACGGGCGCCGCTATCGCTGGCCGAAAGCGCCGACGGTGGTCGTCTGCATCGACGGCTCCGAGCCCGGCTATATCGAGCGCGCCATCGAGCAGGGCCTCGCGCCGAACCTCGACCGGCTCATGCGCACCGGCGCCAACCTCCTCGCCAAATCCGTCATCCCGAGCTTCACGAACCCGAACAACATCTCGATCATCACGGGGGCGCCGCCGGCCGTGCACGGCATCGCCGGCAACTACTTCTACGACCGCGACGCCGGCGTCGAGGTGATGATGAACGACGTCCGCTTCATGCGGGCGGACACGATCCTGAAGGCCTTCGGGGACGCCGGCGCGAGCGTCGCCATGGTGACGGCCAAGGACAAGCTGCGCACGCTCCTCGGCCGTGGCCTCGACATGAGCACCGGCCGCGCCATCGCCTTCTCGTCGGAGAAGGCCGACAAGGCCACGCTCGCCGAGAACGGCATCGAAGACGTCGTGAAGGTCGTCGGCATGCCGGTGCCGGAGGTCTACTCGGCCGACCTCTCGGAATTCGTCTTCGCCGCCGGCGTCAAGCTCCTGGAGGAGCGCCGCCCCGACCTCATGTATCTGTCGACCACCGATTACGTGCAGCACAAGGCCGGGCCCGGCTCGGACATGGCCAACAGCTTCTACGCCATGCTCGACCGCTACGTGGGCGAGCTCGACGCCGCCGGCTGCGTCCTCGTCCTGACCGCCGACCACGGCATGAACGACAAGCACCTGCCTTCGGGCGAGCCGGACGTGATCTATC
>DASQLE010000379.1:0-4788 GCA_035630175.1 Beijerinckiaceae bacterium | reverse complement strand
GCCGTTGCCGGTGATCTGCATCGTGTAGGGACTGGTGGCCGGAGCGACCGGCGCCTGCACGGCCGTCGACAGGCGGCCGAGCCCGTCGACCCCGAGCTCGGCGCTGGCGCGCTCGGCGATGACGCTGCGCAGGCCCGCCTGTCCGGCGATCGCGTCGCCGTCCATGATGCGCTCGTAGCTCTCCACCGGCGCCGCCTCGGTGCTGCGGCCGGCGAACATGTAGCGGCCGTTGACCTCCTTGTTGAGGTGATCGAGCGCCTCGCGCATGCGCTGCTCTGCCAGATTGCGGCCGGTCCCGTTGGCGGCGACGTCGAAGCCCGAAGCGAGCAGGCCCGAGCGCGTCTCGCGCCCGAGCGCGTCCAGGCGCTCCGTCACCTGGATCATCAGCTTCATCCGCACGCTGGCGCCGTCGATCGCCTGGTTGTAGCCGTCGAGCATGGCCATCTTGCCGCGCACGTCGAGGCTCGAGCGGCGCTCGAAGCCGAGGCCGCCGAAGGTCTCCGACTTCAGCCCGGTGGCGAGCTGCCGGTGCAGCGAGACGAGCTCGCGGCGCATCGACACGAACATGTCGGACGTGCGTTGGCTGGCGAGTGCGCCGGGCGCGAAGGATCGTATGGTCACGGCCTTACATCCTCATCAGCAGGTCGAACATGTCGCGGATCGCCGTCATGACGCGCGCGTTCGCCCCATAGGCGGTTTGCAGCTGCACGAGCTGCGCCATCTCCTGGTCGACGTTGACGCCCGACTGGTCGGCCATGCGCGACTCGACGCTGGCGAGCGCGATCTGCTGTCCTTCGTCGAGCCGCTCGGCGGCTTCCAGATTGGCCCCTTGGGTCTCGACAAGGCGGCGGCCGAACTCGGCGACCGTGGTGCGATACGCGGGGCCGATGCCGCCGATGCCCGTCGCCGCGGAGAACTGGCGCGTCGTCTTGGTGAGGGCGTCGACGAGGAACTGCGGCCGCGTCGCGTCGCCTTGCGGAGTCGTGGCCGGCGGCGCGGCGTAATTGACGAGCGCCTGGAGCCCGGCGCCCGAGAGGCTGGGGTTGACCCGGATGCGCTGCGCGAAGCCGGTCAGTTGCGAGGTGCCGCCGAACGCGCCCGTATAGGGGGCGTTGCCGGCGCCGCTGTCGACGAACAAGGGCAGCTGCGGATAGCCGCTCGCCATCCCCGTGACGGTGATGCCGGCCGACACGGCGGTGACGTCGGTCGTGCCCGCCGCGCCGTCATCGAGGATGCGCAGCGTGCCCGCCGCCGGCAGCGACACGGAAAGGTTGATGCCGCGGTTGGCGAGCTCCGTCTGCAGGGCGGCGACCGAAGCGCCGTTCAGCGGCAGCGAGAACGGGATGATGATCGCGTTCGGATCCGGCGTGTCGCCGGGCGGAATCGTGGCCGGCCCGCTCGTCGGCACCAGCAGGATGCGGCGCCCGGCCGCCGCCGCGTTGTCCCGGTAATCGAGCGTGACGATGTTGCCCGCCTGCAGTCCCGTCAAGTCGATGTCGAAGCCGTCGGGCGGGCCGGCCGGCGTCGCCGTGCCGGCGACGGAGCGGTCCGAAAGCGCCTGCGCAAGCCCGGCCGCCAGCTCGTCGAGCTGGCGCTGCACCTGCACGAGCGTGCCGTCGCGAAGCTCGATGGCCGCGCCGATCTCGCCCGAACGGATGAGGCCGCTGGCGATCACGTCGATGGTCATGCCGCCGATCGTCGTCGCCGTGATCGTGCCGACGCCGCGCTCGGCGGCGTCGGTGGAATAGGTCGCCTGCGGGGCGAGCCTGCCGCGGCCGTCGAAGCTGAGGACGATCGGCTTGCCGCCGTTGTAGAGGGTCAGGCCGGCGCCGGTCATGATCGTCAGCGACCCGCCCTGCCCGTTCATCACCTGCACGTCCATGAGCTGCGACAGCTCGGTGATGAGCCGGTCGCGCTCGTCGAGCAGGCCCGGAGCGGCGGGCGCCGTGGCCGACGACTGGATGTCGGAATCGAGCTGGGCGATGCTTGTGAGCAGGTTGTTGGCGCGGTCCACCGCGGTGGCGATGCGGCCCTCGGCCTCGCTGCGCATCGCCTGCACGCTCTCGGCGATCGACGCGATATGGCTCGCCAGGATATTGGCCGATGAGAGGACGCTGCCGCGCGTCATCGACGAGGCGGGATCGGCGGCCAGGGCCTGCAGGGCCTTCGTGAAGTCGTTGACCGAGGTGTCGAGGGCGCCGACGCTTCCGGGCTGGCCGAACAGGCGGTCGAGCTCGCCCGCGAAACGAGCCATGGTGGAGGTGTAGGCGGCGCCGGCGGTTTCGAGCCGGAGCTGCTTCTGCACGACCGTGTCGAGCACCCGCTGGATGGCGCCGGTCTTGACGCCGCCGGTGCGCTCGCCGAGGAGCGCCTCGACCGGCGCCAGGGTGCGGCGCGAATAGCCGACGGAATTGGCATTGGCGACGTTCGACGCGACAATGTCCATGCCGACCTGCGCCGTGCGCAGGCCGGACATCGCAGCGTTGAGGGCCGTCGCCAAAGCCATCGGTCAGCTCCTCGACCGTACCTAGCGGACCATGTTGAGCACGTCGGACAGCATCTGCTGCGACGTCGACACGACCCGTGTGTTGGCCGAATAGGCCTGCTGGGTGACGATCATCTTCGAGAATTCCTCGGCGATGTCCGTGTTCGAGCTTTCGAGGTTGCCGCTGATGACCGTGGAGCCGTTGAGGCCGATGATCGGCAGGCCGGATTCCAGGGTCTGCTCGTAGACGCCGCCGTCGCGCCGCTTGAGCGCGTTGTCGGCCTGGAACTGGGCGACCGAGATCTGCGCGACCGGCACGACGCGGCCATTGGTGTAGCTTCCCGAGATGCGGCCGTCGTTGGTCACCGAGACGGATTCGAGCGTGCCGGACGAATAGCCGTCCTGCCGCAAGGCGCTTTGCTCGACGCGGCCGTCGGCCGAGGCGTATTGCGTCAGGCCGCCGCTTGAGGCGAGGAAATCGAAGTTGATATTGCCGACGACGTTGCCGTCGACGGTCAGGTTCGACACGGTCGCGCTCCCCCCGGTCGGCCCCGTCATCACGCCGGTCGAATTGAAGGTGAAGGGCACGCCCACGTTGCGCCAAGCGGGCTGGTTGTTCGTGGCCGTGCGATTCTCGAGGTAGAACAGGTTCCAGGTATCCGTGCCGCTGACCGGCGTGCTGGTGCCGGCCGTCACGCCGAGGCTGGTCAGGGTCGTGGCCGTCCCGCCGACGACGAGATTGCTGCTGCCGTCCTGCGAGTCGAGCACCAATCGCCCGCTCGTATCCATGCGGGCGACAACGCCGGTCGTCGTGCTTTGCGCGTTGATCTTGCTGAGGATGGAGGTCGCGGTGTCGGCGTCGACCAAGGCGATGTTGGTGCCGTTGATGGTCAAGTTGCCGGCATTGCCGACGCCGAGCGTGTAGGCGCCGCCGATGTTCACCGATCCGGTCGTGGTCGACGGCATCACGGCGTCCGACACCTTGGCCCAGCGCAGGCTGACGTCGATGCGCGCGCCGACCGCGTTGTAGGCCGGGATCAGCCCGCCTTCGATGCTCTGGTTCATGAAGCGGTCGACATCCGTCGCCACCACCGCCGGCCCCGGGCTGACGGCCGCGCCGATGACGCGCGGATCGTATCCGACCGGGAAGGTCGGGGTGGCGGGCGCCGGGCCCATGAGCTCGGATCCGTAGGCGGTCGGAGCAGCCGCCCGGGCCGCCGTGTCGGGAATGTCCGGCAGATTGGCGGTATATTGGATCTCGCTCGTCTGCCGGGCCGGCAGGGGCTCGGAGGAGATTTGCACGATGCCCGTGCCGGTGCCCGTCAGCTGCCCGGTGATGGGATCGATCGACGTGCCGCGCAGGTAGTAGCCGGCGCCGTTGGCGAGGAAGCCGTCCTTGTCGATCGAGAAGTCGCCGCGGCGGGTATAGAGATCGACGCCGCCGAAGGTCGGCTGGCTGCCGTTGTAGCCGGTCCGCTCCTGGACGATGAAGAACCCTTCCCCGTTCAAGGCCATATGCGTCGAGACGCCGGTCGGCTGCAGGTCGCCCTGGAGCGTGTTGGTCAGCCGCGAGAAGGCGGTCACCGATCCGGCCAATTCCTTGCGCGCGGGCATGTCGGGCAGGAGATCGACGAAGCTCGTCTCGACCCACTTGAAGCCGGTCGTTTGCGAGTTGGCGATGTTGCCCGAGATGTTCTCGAGCGCATACGCCTGCGAGCGCAGGCCCGATACGGCCGTCGTCATCGCTCCGAAAATACCCATGACCCAGTCTCCCCTGCCCTGCCGCCGCGAGCACGGCACGCATCACGGGAGGATCTCCGGCAACCCCCGTGCCAACCGGCAAAGCCTTGCGGAACCGGGATTCTGCTGCACGAGAGGCCGATCGGACCCGGCCAAAACTGCTGACCCGCCGGCAAAACCTGCCGAGCGGATAATCCCTCCCCGTCAGTGGAGGCCGGGTGCGAAGCACCGGGGCGGGGTCGCGCCCTGTCAGGATAGGGCGCTGCGCGCCATGACCCCGCCCGGCTCGCATGCTGCCGCATGCGAGCCCGCTCTCCCCTGAAAGGGAGGGATCAGCGCTCCGCGTCGACGGCTTCGACGCGCGAGAGGAGTTCGCCGGCGACGTCGCCGAGCTTCGGCGGCTCCTCGCGGACGAAGGGAAGCGGGCGGCAGACGGCAAGCGCCGCGAGACCGAAGCGGGCCGTCATGAGGCCGTTGAGAACGCCCTCTCCCAGTTTCGCCGAGATGCGCGCCGCGAGCCCGAGGCCGAGCACCTGCTGCACCAGGCTGTCACCGACGGCAAC
>DASQLE010000378.1:0-2306 GCA_035630175.1 Beijerinckiaceae bacterium | reverse complement strand
TAGCGGCCGAGCCGGGTCTCGACGTCGGCGGAGGCGAAGGGCGGGCGGCGGATATAGGTCGACGCCTCGTCCCACGGGAAGAGCGCAGTCGCCGGAACGTCGAGCTTGCGCCAGACCTCGCTTGCCTCGGCCTCCTCGTAGGCGCCGTCGTAATCGGCCGGATCGGCGGCGGCGGCCACGGCCGCGTCGATCTCGTCCCCGGTCGGCCAGAGATCCGCAAGATGCACCGGGGCGCCGTCCGGCCGGTGAGCGACCGCATCGGTCAGGATGTCGCGATTGACGTCGCCGGCGAGCGCGTACGCGACCGTAAGCGGGGGCGAGGCCAGGAATCCGGCCTCGATCTGCGCGTGCACGCGGCCGGGGAAGTTACGGTTTCCGGAGAGAACCGCCACCCCATGGACGCCGCGTTCCTCGACAGCCTGCCCCATGGCCGGCGCGAGCGGACCCGAATTGCCGATGCAGGTCGTGCAGCCGTAGCCGACGATGCCGAAGCCGAGCGCCTCGAGATCCTCTAGGAGCCCCGCCCGCCGCAGATAGCGCTCGGCGGTCGGAGAGCCGGGAGCGAAGGAGGTCTTCACCCAGGGCTTCGGCGTGAGGCCGAGGCGCCGCGCCTTGCGGGCGAGCAGCCCGGCGGCGAGCGTCATGCGGGGATTGCTCGTATTCGTGCAGCTCGTGATGGCCGCGATGGCGACGGCGCCGTCGGGAGGCTCGGTCGCGTCCGGGCCGGCGGGCCGCAGCGGCACGTCCCAGAGTCCCGCCAAGGCCGCGACGGTCTGCGCAGGGGAGAGCCGATCCTGCGGCCGGCGTGGCCCCGCAAGGGTGACCCCGATCCTGCCGAGATCGATCTCGATCGTGTCCGTGTAACGGGGCGTGGCGTCGGGATCGAACCACAGCGACTGCCGCTTCGCGTAAGCCGCCACGAGATCGGCCTGCGACCGGCTGCGCCCCGTCGCGACGAGGTAGGCCAGGGTCTGCTCGTCGACGGGGAAGAAGCCGGACGAGGCGCCGTATTCCGGCGCCATGTTGGCGACGACGGCGCGGTCTCCCGCCGAAAGCGAGGACAGGCCCGGCCCGAAGAACTCGACGAACTGCCCGGACAGGCCGAGCCGGCGAAGCTGCTCGGTCACGGTCAGCGCAAGATCGGTGGCGAGCGTCCCGTCCGGCAAGCGCCCCGAGAGGCGCACGCCGATCACCTCCGGGATGCGCAGCATGACCGGCATGCCGAACAGCACGCTCTCGGCCTCGACGCCGCCGACGCCCCAGGCGAGCACGCCGATGCCGTTGATCATTGGCGTGTGGCTGTCGGTGCCGATCAGCGTGTCGGGGACGGCCCAGCTTTCGCCGTCGCGCGTTTCGGTGGTGACGATCGTGGCGAGCCGCTCGAGGTTGATCGTGTGCATGATGCCGGTGCCGGGCGGATGCACGCGCAGGTCCTTGAGGGCGCGCGTCGCCCATTTCATGAAGCGGTAGCGCTCGAGGTTGCGGCCGAGCTCCCGCTCCATGTTGCGCTGGAGGGCGTCGGGCGATCCGTAATGGTCGACGGCGACGGAATGGTCGACGGACACGTCGACCGCCAGCACCGGGTTGAGGAGCGTCGGATCGCCGCCGGCTTCCGCCAGCGCCGAGCGCATGGCGGCGACATCGACCAGGGCCGGGACGCAGGTGGTGTCGTGCATCAGCACGCGGCCGGGGACGAACGCGATCTCGGCCTCGCTCGCGCCGCTTGCCAGCCACCCGAGGATGGCCGCCTTGGCCGCTTCGCCCTCCGAACCGGTGCCGTTGCGCAGCACGTTCTCGAGCAACAGCCGCATGAGCCAGGGAAGGCGAGCGAGGTCAGCTCCGACGCTCCCCGGCAGGTCGACGAAACGAAGCCGCCGTCCGTTATGCGGCAAAGACTGGATGGACGTGGTGCTGATCGCGGCCTCCCTTGCGCCTCATCAGCGGGTATACGCGATTTTTGCATATGAGCAACAAGAAAAGCAACAATGCATCCTACGAATCTGGTCGATCGCGTCGGTGCTGCACTGTCATTCCGGGACGGCCCACAACGGGTGACACGCGTGGCGCCTGCAATCGAGTTCCGGGTTCGCGCCTCCGGCGCGCCTCGGAATGACAGCCGAGTAAAGCTGTATGCTTGGAGTGATCACGTGCCGCATCGCTCTCGCGATCCTTTCGGCCCGAGCTGTTTCGGAGGTTCGCTTCGCGGGCTCCTCGGAGCCGAAGCGAGGGGAGCGGGACGCCAGGGCGCCGGCTCTTAAGCTTTTAGCGGCCGGCTTCCCGGCGTCCCACCCGGCGATTTCGGTCCA
>DASQLE010000377.1:0-7399 GCA_035630175.1 Beijerinckiaceae bacterium | reverse complement strand
CGATGCGGACGCGACCGAGGCCGGCTATGCCGGGTCGGTGGCCGACCTCGTCGCAGCGCGCACGGCGAAGGCGCGCGAGATCGGCATCGGCGGCATCGTCTGCGCGGCGACGGAAGCGGCGCGCGTGCGCGATATCGTCGGACCCGACCGCCTGATCGTCACGCCCGGCATCCGTCCCGCCGCGTCGGCAACCGGGGATCAGAAGCGGATCGTCACGCCCGCCACAGCCATCCGCGCCGGCGCCGACTACCTCGTCGTCGGACGGCCCGTGACGGCCGCCGCCGACGCCCGGGCGGCCGCCGGCGCCATCGTCGACGAGATCGCCTCGGCGCTGTGACCGAACGGGCGACACAATCGCCCGCGATTTGCTTCCAAGACGTTGAGCATGCCGTTCTGCCGAAAAGTGGTGTCCACTTCTCGGCCGCATGCTCTAAGAAGGCTCGAGCCGGGCGTGAGCATGATGCCGACATCATGCTCACCTTTCTTGGAGTTGATGACGGTTCATGCGCTTCAATCAGCCGATCGAAGCGCATCGTGATCTTGGGCAGGAACCGACGGATGGCTGAGATGCGGTTGGTAGTGGTCGGCGCGGCCGGGCGCATGGGGCGCATGCTCGTCAAGACGGTCGCCGAGACGGACGGCTGCAAGCTCGTCGGCGCCCTCGAGCGTCCGGGCTCGATCGCCCTCGGAGAGGACGCCGGGCTCCTGGCGGGCGTGGCCAAGCTCGTGGTACCCATCGGCGACGATCCGCGCGCGGCGCTGAAGAGGGCGGACGGCCTCATCGACTTCACGGCGCCGGCCGCCACGGTTGCGCTGGCGCGCCTTGCGGCGGAAGCCGGCCTCGTCCACGTGATCGGCACGACGGGCCTCACCGATGCCGACACCCGTCAGCTTCGCGAGGCGGCGGCCGGCGCCCGCATCGTTCAATCCGGCAATATGTCGCTCGGGGTCAACCTGCTGGCCGGGCTCGTCCGCAAGGTGGCGCAAACCCTCGGCGAGGATTTCGACATCGAGATCCTCGAGATGCACCACCGCATGAAGGTCGATGCGCCGTCGGGGACGGCGCTGCTGCTCGGCGAAGCCGCAGCAGCAGGCCGCGGCGTCGCCGCCAAGGACCGGTCGGTGCGCAGCCGCGACGGGCAGACCGGCGCGCGTCGGGCCGGCGATATCGGCTTCGCCACCCTGCGCGGCGGCTCGGTGGTCGGCGACCACACCGTGATCTTCGCCGGCCAGGGCGAGCGCATCGAGCTTGCCCACCGGGCCGAGGACCGCAGCCTCTTCGCCCGCGGCGCCGTCAAGGCCGCACTCTGGGCGCGCGACCAACCGCCCGGCTATTACGGCATGGCCGACGTGCTCGGGCTCGAGGGTCTCTGACCCGCCGCACGGGATGACGAATGCTTATCCCCTCGCGCCCGGCCTCATCCACGTCCCGGGCTATCTCGACCGCGCCGCCCAGGAGAGACTGCGCGACGACATCCAGGCCGCCGTGCGCGCCGCCCCCCTGTTCACGCCGCGCATGCCGCGCACAGGCAAGCCGTTCTCCGTCCGCATGACCAATTGCGGCGCCCTCGGCTGGGTGTCGGACATCGACGGCTACCGCTACCAGGCGGCCCATCCCGAGACGGGAGCGCCGTGGCCGCCGATGCCGGACGCCGTGCGCCGCACCTGGGACGAGCTTGCCGGCTACCCGCACCCGCCGGAGGCCTGCCTCGTCAACGTCTATGACCCGAAAGCCCGCATGGGCCTGCATCAGGACCGGGACGAGGCCGATCTCGAAGCGCCGGTCGTCTCCCTGTCCCTCGGCGACACGGGCTTGTTCCGCTTCGGCGGCACGGCGCGCGGCGGTCCGACACGCTCGGTCCGGTTGCAATCGGGCGATGCGCTGGTCCTCGGCGGCCCCTCGCGCCTCATCTTCCACGGCATTGACCGGCTTATCGCTGGCACGTCGACCCTGCTGCCGGAAGGCGGACGCATCAACCTGACGCTGCGCCGGGTGACGAGGCCGGCGTGACGGACCCATCTTCGCCGCTTTTGACGGGCAAGGCGATGCGACGAACGAGGCGCGTCCATGCCCCTCGCACGGCGCATTTCGCATGGGACCGCTTGCATGAGACCACTTGCATGAAACTGCTCGCAATCGCCTTGACGCTCGCCGCCCTCACCGCGTCCGGAGCCGGATCAGCGGCGGACATCGTCTTCCCGCCCGGCTCACGCATCGGTCTCGATCCGCCCCCGGATATGGATGTCTCGCAGCGCTTCGCGGGCTTCGAAAGCCGTTCCAAGAGCGCCGTCATCACGGCCGTCGAGATGCCGCCCGAGGCGTTCAAGGACCTCAGCGCCGGGCTCAATGCCGAGAACCTGCAGAAGCAGGGCGTCACGATGACTTCCCGCGAGACGTTCGCGGTCGGCGGCGGCGAAGCGGTGCTTGTCGAAGGGAGCCAGGCCGGCAACGGCGGGTCCATGCAGAAATGGCTGCTCGTGGTCGGCGACCCGACGGTGACGGCGCTCGTGATCGCGCAGCAGCTGAAGCTCACCGATGGTGCGGAAACCGGGCAGGCGATGCGCGATGCCTTGCGAACCATCGCCATTCGCGCCCCGCGCGCCCTCGACGAGCAGGTCTCGGCGCTGCCGTTCCGGCTCGGCGACACCGCCGGGTTCCGGCCGGTGCGCGTCATGGCCGGGAATGCGCTGATGCTGACCGATGGGCCGGATGACACCATCCGCGAGGTGGAACAGCCGGCCGTCACCGTTGCGCATTCGACTGCCGTGCCGCCGCGCGATCAGCGCGACGCCTTCGCGCGCGCCGCGCTCCGCTCCAACACGCTCCTCAAGGACGTGTCCATCGAGCGGGCGCAAGGCTTTCGCCAGCGCGGCGCCGATTGGCACGAGATCGTGGCGAAGGGGATCGATGCCGCCTCAGGCCGGCCGGTGGTCGTAAGCCAGGCGATCCGGTTCGCTCCGGACCACTATCTCCGCGTCTTCGCCATGATGCGGGCGGACGATCGCGACGCCACGCTGTCCCGTGTCCGCGCGCTCTCGGACACCGTCGAGCCGAAGTGACCCGTGCCGGGCTGGTCGATCCGACCACAACCCGATCGCGATCTACGTGTCGCCGGCCGGTGCGCCGGCCTCCCGCGGCGACGCGCCTGTGCCGGCTTGCGGGGCCGCTTTAGCACCGCCTTTGGCGACGCCGACGAGGGCCGGGCGCAGCACCCGCTCGCCGATGACGTAACCGGTCTGCACGACCTGCACCACGGTGCCGCTCGGCACGTCCGGGTTCGGCACCTCGAACATGGCCTGGTGCAGATTGGGGTCGAACCGCTCGCCCTGCGGATCGATCCGCCGGACGCCGTAGCGCTCGAGCGTCTTCAGCATCTCGCGCTCGGTCAGCTCGATCCCCTCGATCAGCGCCTTGAACGCCGGATCGCCGCCCTCGCGGCTTTCCGCGGGCAGGCTGTCGATGGCGCGCTGGAAATTGTCCGCGACATTCAGCATGTCGCGGGCGAAATTGGCCACCGCATACGTGCGGGCGTCGGTCACCTCGCGCTCCGTGCGACGGCGCAGGTTCTCCATGTCGGCGAGCGTGCGCAGAAGCTTCTCCTTGAGATCGATCTTCTCGGCCTCGAGCTGGGCGACACGATCGGGCGCCTCTGCGCCGGACGTATCCTCGGGCGTTTCGAGATCGACGGGCGACGCGGAATCGTTGGCCGCCGCCGGCTTCAAAGTCTCGTCGCTCGCGCCCTGTCCGGGCGTGTTCGGCTTTGCTGTCATGGAATGGCAGTCCAAATGGTTCGGCGCTGATATCTGTCGCCGAGCCGCGAAAATCAAGCTTGGCAAGGAGTTTCAGCCGGCTGCCGCCTGGCCGCTATCCTCGCCTTCGAACACGTCGAGCAGCGCCCGCCGGATAGCCGCCTGCCGGCTCGGATGGCTGACCTTGGTGCCGGTGAGATCGGTCACGTAGAACACGTCGACGGCTTTCTCGCCGAAGGTGGCGATGTGGGCCGAGGCGATGTTGAGGTTGAGCCGGCCGAGCGCGGTCGTGAGGTCGTAAAGGAGGCCCGGCCGGTCGAGCCCGGCGATCTCCAGGACCGTGTGGCGGCTCGACAAGCTGTTGTCGACGATGACTTCGGGCGCGACGTAGAACGTCTTCGGCCGCTCCTTGACCGGACGCCGGCTTTCCACGAGCTCGGCGATCTTCACTTCGCCCTTGAGGGCGCGCTCGATGGCGAGCGCGATGCGCTCCGCGCGACGCAGCTCGTCCGCGTCGAGATCGAAGGCGCGCGACAGGAAGATGGTGTCGAGCGCCGTGCCGTCGGAGGTCGTGAAGATCTGGGCGTCGACGATGTTGCCGCCCGCCGCCGCGCAGGCGCCGGTGACGATGGCGAGGAGACGCGGATGATCGGGCGACATCACCGTCAGCTCGGTGACGCCGCGGAATGCGTCGGTCGCGAAGGCCGTGGCGACGCTCCGCCCGGCGCTTTCGGCCTCGCGCACGAAGCGGGCATGCTTCGCGCGCCGGCTCGCCTCCACCTTCAGCCAATAGGCCGGAGCGTGGCGCTGGACGTAAGCCTCGAACGACTCGGCCGGCCAGTCGGCCAAGGTCTCGCGCAATTCGGCCTGCGCCCGCCTCACCCGGTCCAGGCGCGCGATTTCCGAGACGCCGCCGCTCAGCACCACCTCGGTTTCGTAATAGAGCGTGCGCAGAAGCTCGCCCTTCCACCCGGTCCACACGCCCGGGCCCACGGCCTTGATGTCGGCAATGGTGAGGATCAGCAGCAGCTTCAGGCGCTCCATGGTCTGCACCACCCGCGCGAAGCTCTCGATGGTCTTGGCATCGGACAGGTCGCGGCTCTGCGCCGTCGTCGACATCAGGAGGTGATGCTCGACCAGCCACGCGGCGGTATCCGTCTCGGCGGCGTCGAGGCCGAAACGCGGCCCGAGCTTGCGGGCGATCGCGGCGCCGGCGACCGAGTGGTCCTCGGGACGGCCTTTGGCGATGTCGTGCAGGAACATCGCCACGTAAAGCGCGCGGCGGTTCTGGACGGTATCGACGATGCGGTGCGAAAGCGGGTGCTCTTTCTCGACGCGCCGGGCGTCGATGTCGGCGAGCACGCCGATCGAGCGGATCAGGTGCTCGTCGACCGTGTAGTGGTGATACATGTTGAACTGCATCATCGCCACGACGCGTCCGAAATCGGGCACGAAGCGGCCGAGCACGCCCGCCTCGTTCATGCGCCGCAGCACCACTTCGGGCGCGTTGCGCGAGGTGAGGATATCCAGGAACAGCTCGTTCGCCTCCGCATCGTCGCGCACGGATTGACCGACGAGCTTGAGCGAACGCGTGGCGAGGCGCGTAGCGTCGGGATGGATCGGCAGGTTGTGGCGGTCGGCCAGCCAGAACAGGCGGATCAGGTTGACCGGATCACGCTCGAAGGCGCCGTCGTCCCTGAGCCTAATGCGGTCGTTCTCGACGACGAAATCGTCTGCATCGAGGGATCCGGCGCGGCGGCGTCGCCACCGGCCGAGCACCCGGTCGAGCACCGGACGATGCTTCGCCTGGCGTGCCTCCAGCTCGGCGCAAACGATCGCCGTCAGATCACCCACGTCCTTGGCGGTGAGGAAGTAGGCTTTCATGAACCGCTCGACCGCGGAGAGCCCGTGCCGCCCGGCGAAGCCGATGCGCTCGGCGACCTGCGCCTGCCAGTCGAAGGTCAGGCGCTCCTCGGCGCGGCCGGTGAGGAAGTGCAGATGGCAACGCACGCGCCACAGGAACTCCTCGCAACGCGCGAACAGCCGGAACTCCTCGTCGGTGAATAGGCCCGCCTTGACCAGCTCCCTCGGCTCGCGCACGCGGTAGACGTATTTGGCGATCCAGAACAAGGTGTTGAGATCGCGCAGGCCGCCCTTCCCGTCCTTGATGTTCGGCTCGACGAGATAGCGCGAGGCGCCGGCGCGCGTCACGCGCGCATCGCGCTCCTTGAGCTTCGCCTCGACGAATTCCGAGGCCGAGCGCTGCATCAGGTCCTTGTCGAAACGTTGCGTGAGATCGGCGTAGAGCGCCTCGTCGCCGAGCAGAAAGCGGCCCTCGAGCAGCGCGGTGCGAATGGTCATGTCCGCTTTGGCGTCGGCGATGCATTCTTCCACCGAGCGCGTGGCGTGGCCGACCTTCAGCTTGAGGTCCCACAGCACGTACAGCATGGCTTCGACCACGCTCTCGCCCCAGGCGGTCTGCTTGTAGGGCAGCAGGAACAGGAGATCGACGTCGGAGCCGGGCGCCAGCGTGCCGCGGCCGTAGCCGCCCGTCGCCACGACCGCGAGGCGCTCGCCCGTCGAGGGGTTCTGCGCCGGGTAAAGCTCGCCCGTGACCGTCTCGTGGATGATCCGCACGACGCCGTCCATGAGGGCCGACAGACGCTGGGCGCAGGCGAGACCGTCGCGTTCCGCGATCAGCTGCCGGTCGGCGTCCGCGCGGCCGCGATCGAGCATCGCGCGCAGCTCGGAAACGAGCCGGGCGCGCACGGTCGTGGGATCGCCCGCGGCGATCTCGGGCCGCGGCGTCGGCGGAGCCAATCGGGCATCGCCAGCCATGGTCGGCTACAGCTCAAAGCTCATGCAGAGCGGCCTATTCACATCTAGTGGATGTTGATATGCGAGTTTGACAGTTTCGACCGTGCGTTCTAGTGAGGGCGTGCGCCGATTTGAGCGAGCAGCTTGCGGGCGCGGAACAAGTGCAGCTAAAGCGCCGGGGAAGCGGGAGTTCGCTGCGAACCGTCCGCCCATGATCCCCACGCGCATAACCGGGGATCCACCATGACTCTGTCTCGTCGCTTTCTCCTGTCCGTCGGCCTCGCCGCGGGTCTGGCCGGCCTCGCCGGCAGCGCCCTCGCCCAGGCTCCGAAGGAAATCCGCCTCGACTTCGCCACCTATAACCCAGTCAGCCTAGTCCTCAAGGAGAAAGGGCTTTTGGAAAAGGCCCTCGAGAAGGACGGCATCGCCGTGCGCTGGGTGCAGACGCTCGGCTCCAACAAGGCGCTCGAGTTCCTCAATGCCGGCTCCATCGATTTCGGCTCCACTGCCGGCTCGGCGGCCCTCGTCGCGAAGATCAACGGCAATCCCATCAAGTCGATCTACGTTTATTCGCGGCCCGAATGGACGGCGCTCGTCACGCGCAAGGAGACCGGCATCGCCAAGGTCGCCGATCTCAAGGGCAAGCGCGTCGCCGTCACGCGCGGCACCGATCCGCACATCTTCCTCGTGCGCGCCCTCGCCGATGCGGGCCTAACCGAAAAAGACGTGCGTCTCGTGCTGCTGCAGCATCCGGACGGGCGTCTCGCGCTGGAGCGCGGCGACGTCGACGCCTGGGCCGGCCTCGACCCGATGATGGCCGCCTCCGAGGTCG
>DASQLE010000376.1:0-15757 GCA_035630175.1 Beijerinckiaceae bacterium | reverse complement strand
GGTGCCGCCGCGCCCGCTCCGTGAACGCGTCCAGGGCCGGCGACGCCAGGATCATGAGGTCGCCTTGTCCGACGCCGGCGCGATCGGGAAAAACATCTCGCCGACACCGACGCCGAACATCAGGGCGCCGTCCACCGCGCGGTCCTCGCCGAGCTCGACCAGATCAAAGGTGAGCGCGCGGGTGACGAGCGCCCACAAGCCGCCGCGCACCAGCACGTAGGGCTTGATGCCGCCGCCCTCATCCTTGTCGAAGCGCAGCGGATGCGCGGCGTCGACATGCACGAGATCGTCGACATTGGTGCGGAAGGCGATCGTCCGCCCCAGCCCGTCGCCCGCGACGGCCATCTCGACGGCGAGGAACGGCGCGTCCTCGACGGCGATGCCGACACGTTCCACCGGCGTGACGAGCACGAACCGCTCCGGATCCCGGCGCAGGATCGAGGCGAACAGCCGGACGAGGGCGGGCCGGCCGATCGGCGTGCCGTTATAGAACCAGGCGCCGTCGGCGGCGATGCGCATGTCGATATCGCCGCAGAACGGCGGGTTCCAGCGCTCGACCGGCGGCGTCTTCGCGCCCGCGCCCTTGACGGCGGCGCTGAGACGATCGAGCGCACCGGCGTCTGCCGATAAAGTGAACGATGGGTCCGTCATGTCACCTGAAAGATAGCAGCCGATGCCCTAGATAGGGTAGCGCCTGCCTGGACGGGTAGACCGTCAAGGCGATTTCGGCACCGAGCGCCCCGCATGGCCCTGTTTACACTATTCGCCGCCTCCAGCGGCACACCGGGTTGCCAGCGGCCGGCGAGGAGCGCCACACTGACGCCAAGCGGATGTCGCAGGCGAGTGATTCTGCGGGGTGATCCTGCGAGTGATCCTGATGGAGAGTAAGGCATGAGCGCGAGCATCGCCCCGACTTCGGCAGCCGGTCCGACCTCGCTCGACGAGGCCATCGTGCGCAATGCCGAAGCGACGCTCGAGATCGTCGGCCGCGCCCGCGACGCCATCCAAGCGGTGATCTTCGGCCAGGAGAAGGTCGTCAACCTTGCCCTTGTCACCATCCTGTCCGGCGGCCATGGGCTGCTCGTCGGCGTGCCCGGTCTTGCCAAGACCAAGCTGGTCGAGACGCTCGGCACGGTGCTCGGCCTCGATGCCCGCCGCGTCCAGTTCACGCCCGACCTGATGCCGTCCGACATCCTCGGCTCCGAGATCCTCGACGAGAACGCGGACCGGCGCCGTTCTTTCCGCTTTGTCAAGGGGCCGATCTTCGCCCAGCTGCTCATGGCCGACGAGATCAACCGGGCGAGCCCGCGCACCCAGTCGGCGCTGCTGCAGGCCATGCAGGAGCACCACGTCTCGGTCGGCGGCGAGCGCCACGACCTGCCGCGCCCGTTCCACGTGCTTGCCACGCAAAACCCGATCGAGCAGGAGGGCACCTACCCGTTGCCCGAGGCGCAGCTCGACCGCTTCCTCCTCGAGATCGACATCGGCTATCCCGACCGCGCCGCCGAGCGCCGCATCCTGATCGAGACGACCGGCGCCGACGATTATCGCCCGCAGGCCGTCATGGGCGGCGACGCGCTTCTCAACGCGCAGCGGCTCGTGCGCCGCCTGCCGGTCGGAGACAGCGTCGTCGAGGCGATCCTCGATCTGGTGCGCGCCGGCCGCCCCGAGGACGGCCAGCGCGACATCACCGACAAGCTGCTATGGGGTCCGGGCCCGCGCGCCAGCCAGGCGCTCATGCTGGCGGTGCGCGCCCGCGCCCTTATCGAGGGGCGCCTCGCACCCTCGATCGACGACGTCGTCACGCTTGCGGAGCCGGTCCTGAAGCACCGCATGGCGCTGACCTTCGCCGCGCGCGCCGACGGCGAGACGGTCGGCGGCATCATCGCCCGCCTGACGGCGCGGCTCGGCGGCTGAAGGACGGCTGCATGGCCCGTGTCCGGGTCCTTGGCGAGGAAACGCGGTCGCCGCGGCGCGGTGAGACCGAGGCCGCGCTCACCCTCGCCGACCGTATGCCGCGCATCATCCTGGAAGCGCGCCGCGTGGCGGCGGCGCTCTCGCACGGCCTGCATGGCCGCCGCCGCGCCGGCGCCGGCGAGACCTTCTGGCAGTTCCGCCCGTTCGTCGCCGGCGAGGCGGCGCAGCGGGTCGATTGGCGCCGTTCCGGCCGCGACGACCGCCTCTATGTGCGCGAGCGGGAATGGGAAACGGCGCAGAGCGTGTGGCTGTGGATCGACCGCTCCGCCTCGATGGCCTACGTCTCCGACCTGGCGCAGGCGCCCAAGATCGAGCGCGCCCTCGTGCTCGGGCTCGCCCTCGCCGACGCCTTCGTCGAGGGCGGCGAGCGGGTCGGGCTGCTCGGCCTGATGCCGGCGCGCGCCTCGCGCCAGATCGTCGAGCGCATCGCCGAAGCGCTCGTCGGCGACCCCGCCGGCCTCACCGACGACCTGCCGCCGCGGGCGCCGATCGGCCGCTTCGACGAGGCCGTTCTGATCGGCGACTTTCTCTCGCCGTTATCGGAGGTCAGCGCTGTCGTGGAAGGCGTCTCGGCCCGCGGGGCGCGCGGACATCTCGTCATGATCATCGATCCGGTCGAAGAAACGTTCCCGTTCGCGGGCCAGGCCATGCTGCACGACCTCGAGGACGGCGTCGAGCTGCGCGTCGGCGATGCCGGCTCCTGGGGCGCCGCCTATCGCGAGCGCATCGCGGGGCACCGGGCGGCGATCGCCGACATGACCCGCCGGCGCGGCTGGACGCTGACGATCCACCACAGCGACCGCCCCGCCAGCGAAGCCGCTTTGCGCCTCGTCACCCTGGTCGCAGCGGCGCGCGGCACGGCCTTGTCGCCGGCGGTGGGAGGCTAAAGCGATGCTGGGCCTGCCCCTCACCTTCGCGGCGCCGCTCGTCCTCGCGGCGTTGGCGGCTCTGCCGGCCATCTGGCTGCTCCTGCGGGTGACGCCGCCGCAGCCGCGGCGCATCGCCTTCCCGCCGCTGCGCATCCTCATGGACCTCCTGCCGCAGCGGGAGACGCCGGCCCGCACGCCGTGGTGGCTGCTGCTGCTGCGGCTGACGCTCGCGGCGCTTCTGATCCTGGCGGCCGCCGGCCCGATCTGGAACCCGGTGGCGAGCGGCGGCAGCCGGGCGCCGCTCCTTCTCGTCGTCGACAACGGCTTTTCGGCCGCGCATGACTGGCGGCAGCGCGCGGCGGTCGCCCTCGAGCGCACCGAAGCGGCCGGCCGCGAGGGCCGCATCGTCGCGATCCTCGCCACTGCCGATCGGCCGGTCGAGATCGCGGCCCAGAACCCCGCCGCGGCCGCCGAGCGCCTGCGCGCCGTCAGGCCGCAACCGCACCTCGCGGACCGGGCCGCGCATCTCGACTCGATCGAGCGCTTCCTCAAGGCGACGCCCCAGGCCGAGATCGTCTGGATCAGCGACGGCGTCGCCGGAATCGATGGGACGTCCTTCGTCGAGGGGCTGGCCCGGATGGCAGAGGCCGGCCCGGTCACCGTCGTCAAGACCGAGCGGGCGCCGGCGCTGGCGCTGGCCGGGATCGAGAATGCGGCCGCCCATCTGACCGCGCGCGTGGTGCGCGCCGAGCCGAACGGGCGCGACACGGGCGTGCTGCGCGCCCTCGATCTCAAGAACCTGCCGCTCGCCGATGCGCGCTTCACATTCGATGCAGGCGCGACCGAGGCCGAGGCACGCTTCGAGCTGCCCATCGAGATCCGCAACGCCATCGCCCGCCTCGAGATCCTCGGCGAAGGCTCGGCCGGCGCCGTGACGCTCCTCGACGAGCGCGGCAAGCGCCGCCGCGTCGGCCTCGTCTTCGGCGGCACCACGGATCAGGCGCAGCCTCTCCTGGCGCCGACCTATTACCTGTCCCGCGCCCTGTCCCCCTACGCGGAGGTCCGCGACGGCCGCGGCGGCGTCGCCGAAGCCATCGCGCAGCTGCTCGACGAGCAGGTCTCCGTGCTGGCCCTCGCCGATGTCGGCGCCCTCGACCGCGAGACCCTCGCCCGCGTGACGGACTTCGTCGAGCGCGGCGGGCTGCTGCTGCGCTTCGCCGGCACGCGCCTCGCTGCCGGCAACGACGATCTCGTGCCGGTGCGCCTGCGCCGCGGCGGCCGCAATCTCGGCGGCACATTGTCCTGGGACACGCCGCGCACCCTCGCCGCCTTCACGCGCGAGAGCCCGTTCTTCGGTCTCGACCTGCCGGCCGATCTCGGCGTGCGCCGGCAGATCCTCGCCGAGCCCGACGGCGACCTCGGCCGCAAGACCTGGGCCGCGCTCGCCGACGGCACGCCCATCGTCACTGCCGACCGGCGCGGCGACGGCCTCGTTGTGCTCTTCCACGTCACCGCCGACGCGAGCTGGTCGAACCTGCCGCTGACGGGCCTGTTCGTCGACATGCTGCGCCGCACGACCGCCCTCGCCGGCGCGCCCGACGCGGTGGCGACGGAAGCCCGCGACGCCGGCGTGCAGACCGTCGCGCCCTATCGCACCCTCGACGGCTTCGGCGTCTTCGTGCCGCCGCCGCCGACCGCCAAGGCGGTCGCCCGCAACCACGCGGAGCGGGCGAGCGAGGAGCACCCGCCCGGCTTCTACGGCCCGGTCGACGCCAGCATCGCCGTCAACGCGCTCGTCGCCGGCGACCGGCTCGCGCCGATCGACCTGGCGCCGCTGAACGCCCGCACGGCGCGCCTTGCCGGCGCCGAGACCGTCGACATGCGCGCCCCGCTGCTCCTCCTGGCGGTGATCCTCCTCTTGGTCGACACGCTCGCCTCGCTGTGGCTGAGCGGCCATCTCGGCAACCTGCGCGGGCGCATGCGCCGGGCAGCCGCTGCCGCGGCGCTGCTCGTGGCCGCTCTCGCGGCCGGCGCCGTTCCGGAGGCGCGCGCGCAGGACGCCAAAGCGGCGGCCGCGTCCGGCATCGAGGCCGCGCTCGTCACCCGTCTCGCCTATGTGACCACCGGCGACGCGCAGGTCGACGCCACCAGCCGGGCCGGGCTCATCGGCCTCACGCAAATCCTCGCTAGCCGGACGGCGCTGGAGCCGGGCGAGCCGGTCGGCCTCGACCTCGCCCGCGACGAGCTCGCCTTCTACCCGCTCCTCTACTGGCCGATCGCGCCGAGCCGTCCGCTGCCGAGCGAGGCCGCCATCCGCCGCCTCGACGCCTTCATGAAGGGGGGCGGCACGGTCATTTTCGATACGCGCGACGCCATGGGGGCTCGCCCCGGCGGCGGGCCGACGCCGGAGGCGCAGTACCTGCGCCGTATGCTGGCGACCCTCGATATCCCCGAGCTCGAGCCCGTGCCGCGCGACCACGTGCTCACCAAGACATTTTATCTCCTCGACAATTTCGCCGGCCGCTACGCCAACGGGCAGACCTGGGTCGAGGCCCTGCCGCCGGCCTCCGAGACCGAGCGCCGCCCGGCCCGCGCCGGCGACGGCGTGTCGCCGATCATCGTCACCGGCAACGACCTCGCCGCCGCCTGGGCCGTCGGACGGCGCGGCGAGGCGCTCTACCCGGTCGTCGGCAACGATCCGCGCCAGCGCGAGATGGCGCTGCGCGGCGGCGTCAACATCGTCATGTATGCCCTGACCGGCAACTACAAGGCCGACCAGGTGCACGTGCCCGCCCTCCTCGAGCGGCTCGGCCAATGACCGCACTCCCCTCCACCGTCATTCCGGGGCATGCCGAAGCCATGAGCCCGGAACCCACGAACAAGCTCGACATGTGTAACCCGGTCATGGGTTCCGGGCTCGCACTGCGGGCGCCCCGGAATGACGTAGGATATTGTCAGTGCTGACCGTCAGCTTCTCGCCGCTCGTTCCCGATACTGTGCTGTGGGCGCTCGCCGCGCTCGCGGTCGTCTTCGTCGCGCTGGCGCTGGTCTCGCGCGGGCCGGTCGCGGTCGTGCGCGCCCTGGCGCTGGCGCTGCTCATCGCCGCCCTCGCCAATCCCTCCCTCGTCCAGGAGGAGCGCGAGCGCGTCAAGGACATCGTCGCGGTCGTGCTCGACCGCTCCACCTCGCAGACGCTCGGCGAGCGCCCGGCCATGACCGACCGGGTGCGCGACGACCTGCAGCGCCGCCTCGCCGCCCTGCCCGACGTCGAGCCGCGCTTCATCGAGGCCGGCGACGGCGAAGGCGACGACGGCACCCGCCTGTTCTCGGCGCTCTCCAACGCCCTCGCCGACGTGCCGCCCGACCGGCTCGCCGGCGTGCTCCTCGTCACCGACGGCGTCGTCCACGACATCCCGACCTCGGCCGAGCTGCTCGGCTTCCACGCCCCGCTGCACGCCCTCGTCACCGGCCGCGCCAACGAGCGCGACCGCCAGATCCGGCTCGTGGAGGCGCCCCGCTTCGGCATCGTCGGTCGCGACCAGACCATCCGCGGGCAGGTGATGGAGCGCGGCGGCACCGGCTCCGCCTTCGTCACCGTGCGCCGCGACGGGCAGCCCGTTCTGCGCCGCGAGGTGCGCACCGGCGCGCCATTCGCGCTGACGGTGCGGATTGATCACGGCGGCCCCAACGTGGTCGAGATCGAGGCCGAGGCGCTCGACGGCGAGCTCACCACCGCCAACAATCGCGCCGTTGTCACCATCGAGGGCATCCGCGAGAAGCTGCGCGTGCTCCTCGTCTCCGGCGAGCCGCATGCGGGCGAGCGCACCTGGCGCAACCTGCTCAAGTCGGATGCCAATGTCGACCTCGTCCACTTCACCATCCTGCGCCCGCCCGAGAAGCAGGACGGCACGCCGATCAACGAGCTGTCGCTGATCGCCTTCCCGACGCGCGAATTGTTCCAGCAGAAGATCAAGGAGTTCGACCTCATTATCTTCGACCGCTACGCCAACCAGAGCGTGCTGCCCTCGACCTATTTCGACAACATCGTGCGCTACGTGCGCGAGGGCGGCGCCGTCATGATCGCCGCCGGGCCGGAATTCGCTTCCCCGGCGAGCCTCGCCCGCACGCGCCTCGCGCCGATCTTCCCCGGCAGTCCGGACGGGCGCATCGTCGAGACCCCCTACAAGGCGCGCATCACGACAACGGGCGGGCGCCACCCGGTCACGCGCGGCCTGCCCGGCTCGGAGGCGAGCCCGCCCGCCTGGGGCGATTGGCTGCGCATCATCGGCGCGCAGGTCAAGATGGGCGCGACCGTCATGTCGGGCGCCGAGGACCTGCCGCTGCTTGTCCTCGCCCGCGAGGACAAGGGACGCGTGGCCCTGCTCCTGTCCGACCATGCCTGGCTGTGGGCGCGCGGTTATCAGGAAGGGGGTCCGCATCTCGACCTCCTGCGCCGCCTCGCCCATTGGCTCATGAAGGAGCCCTCCCTCGAGGAGGAGGCTTTGCGCGGCAGCGTCACCGGGCGCGACATCCGCATCGAGCGCCAGACCATGGGCGAGGATCCCGGCCCCGTGACCGTGATCTCGCCGCAGGGCGAGGAGCGCGCCGTCGCCATGATCGAGGAGCAGCCCGGCCTCTACACGGCCCAGGTGGCGAGCCGCGAGCTCGGCCTGCACACCCTGCGCTCGGGCGACCTCGTCGCCTTCGTCAGCGTCGGGCCGGCCAACCCGCGCGAGTTGACCGACGTGTTCAGCGACACGGAGCCCCTGCGCGGCATCGCGGAAGCGACCGGCGGCTCGGTGCGCCGCGTCGCCGACGAGGGCGCCGGCCTCACCGTGCCGCGCATCCAGGCGGTGCGCTCCGGCTCGCGCTTCGCCGGAGCCGACTGGGTCGGCATCCGCCCGAGCAACTCGGCGGTGGTGCGCGGCGTCTCGGTGTTCCCGCTCGCGCTCGGCTTCCTCGGCCTCGCCCTCTTCCTCGGCGCCACCCTCGCCGCCTGGGTCAGCGAGGGCCGGCGCACGACGCAGGTTTAACCCAGCTCCGTCATTCCGGGGCCGCGCAGCGGAACCCGGAACCCACGACTAGGCGACCCCGCTTGTTCGTGGGTTCCGGGTTCGCCGCTCCGCGGCGCCCAAGAAAGACAGTGCTTGTGCTGCTTACCGCGCCGGCAGGATCGTGCCGCGCGCGCCCGCCAGCGCGCCCTCCGTCAGATCCGCCGCCAGCAGCCGATCAGGATCGACCGGGCCCGGCATGACGAGCTGGCCGCGCGGCACGCGCTTGAATCCGAAGCGCTCGTAATAGGGCTCGTCGCCGACGAGGAGCACGAGGGCGTGGCCGGCACCGCGCGCCGCATCCAGCGAACGCCCGATGAGGGCGGCGCCGATACCCCGGTTCTCGAAGGCCGGATCGACGGTGAGCGGGCCCAGCATCAGGCCCGGCTGCTCGCCGGCCCGGACCGGCGTCAGGCGCACCGACCCGACGAGGAGCGTGCCGACAAGGGCCGTGAAGGACAATTCGGGACGGTGCGGCGCCCCCTCGCGGATGCGGTAGGCGGTGCGCGCGAAACGGCCCGGGCCGAAGGCGCGCTCGTGCAGACGCTCGATGGCGTCGCCGTCGGCGGCGGCTTCGGGCCGGATGATGAGCGAGAGTTCGGTCACGGGCGCTGCTCACCCCTCTCCCGGACGGGAGAGGGGCACGGGGTGAGGTTGGACGCTGCTGGGTGAAACCCGGCGCTGGAGCTGCCGCCCCATAGCACCACGCTTGCGGCGTTGTCGCGCCTTATCCGCCAGCGGCGTCCCTCACCCCCGCCCCTCTCCATTCGGGCGAGGGGATTTACCACACGGCCGCCGGCGGGCGCTCTTCAGCGATCTCGTCGAGACGGGCTGCGGTCGCCGCCGTGATCCCGTCCGGCAGGGCGTCGAGCGGGAAGAAGCCGGCCTCGGCGATCTCCCGGTCGGGCGCCTTGGCGGACAGGACGCGGAACGCGCGCACCACGTAGAGCAGGACGTGGTCGCGGTCGGAGGCGTTGCGGTTGAGATAGACGCCGTGCAGCCGGGCCGCCCCGCCGAGCTCGATCGCGGCCTCCTCGCGCAATTCGCGCGTCAGCGCGTCGAGGGCGGTCTCGCCCGGCTCGACGCCGCCGCCGGGCAGATGCCAGCCAGCCACATAGGTATGCCGCACCAGGAAGACGCGGTTCCCGTCGAGCACGGCCGCGCGCACGCCGAGCGTCACGCCGCGCGAGAAGCGCCAGTAACGGTGCAGGAGCCGCTGGGCGATCGGCGGCAGCGCCGGCATGCGCAAGGGCCGCTGCATCAGCGCGTCCTTCGCGCGCGGGGCTCGCAGGTCGGCGGCGCCGGCGGGCGGGGCGGCAAGGGTCGCCCGGCGAGAAGCCCATCCTTCGCCGATGGTGATGCGATGCTCCTCACGTCCCTCCTCGCCCCCCTTGTCGCGACCGCGCCGCCCTGTCTGATCGTCCGCTCCCGGCGATCTATTCGACACTGCTCCCGCGCGCGCAAGAGACGGACAAGTCGAGCAGACAAGCCGAGTCCGGAACGATCGACCGCACACACGAGAACGCTGCCGGCGCCACCCTGCCGGTTGAATCGAGGCGCCGTCCTATTTAGATCGGTTCTAAACAGGAGTCGTCGATGAAAGCGTTGTCCGACCTCACCGAGCGCGAAGTTCTGGCGCTCGCCATTGCCAACGAGGAGGAGGATTCGCGCATCTACCAGAGCTTCGCCGACCGTCTGCGCTCGGATTTCGGCGCCTCGGCGCATGTCTTCGAGGACATGGCCGAGGAAGAGCGCGGCCATCGCGACTCGCTCTACGGGCTCTACCGCGAGCGCTTCGGCCAGCACCTGCCGCCGATCCGGCGCGAGGACGTGCGCGGCTTCCTCAAGCGCCGCACCCCCTGGTGGGAGCCGAGCCTCAACCTCGACAAGATGCGCGGCGAGGCCGAATTGATGGAACGGCAGGCGGCCAATTTCTACGAGCAGGCCGCGAGCCGGGCGACCGACGTTTCGCTGCGCCAGCTCTTCACGCATCTCGCCGAGGTCGAGCGCGGCCACGAGCGCCGCGCCGAAGAGATCGCCGAGGCGCATTTGACCGAGGACACGCAGGCCGCCGAGGAGAGCGCCCGCCGGCGCGCCTTCGTCCTGCAATACGTGCAGCCGGGGCTCGCCGGCCTGATCGACGGCTCGGTCTCGACCCTGGCGCCGCTCTTCGCCGCCGCCTTCGCCACGCACAGCAACTGGGAGACCTTTCTCGTCGGGCTCGCCGCCTCGGTCGGCGCCGGCATCAGCATGGGCTTCACCGAAGCGCTCTCCGACGACGGCATCATCACGGGACGCGGATCGCCGGTCCTGCGCGGCGTCGTCTGCGGGCTGATGACGGCCGTCGGCGGCATCGGCCACACCTTGCCCTACCTGATCCCCGATTCCTGGCCGAACGCCTTTTATCTCGCCACCGTCGTCGCCACCGCCGTGGTCGCCGTCGAGCTCTTCGCCATCTCGTGGATCCGCACCAAATACATGGACACGCCGTTCCTCCGCGCCGCCTTCCAGGTCGTGGTCGGCGGCTTCCTCGTGCTCCTTGCCGGCATCGTCATCGGCAGCGCTTGACCTCCGCGGGCACGGCGCGCCAACGTCCGCCGCCATGTTCCGCATCGCCCATCTCACCGATCCGCATGTGGGACCGCTGCCCCGTCCGCGGCTGCGCCAGCTTCTCAACAAGCGCATCACCGGCTTCGTCAACTACCGCCGCGGCCGCCAGGCCCTGCACGACATGGACCTCCTGGCGCTGCTCGTCGCCGATCTCCGCGCGCAGGCGCCCGACCACATCGCCTGCACGGGCGACCTCTGCAATGTCGGCCTGCCCAGCGAATGGAAAACGTCGCGCGTGTTCCTCGAGAGCCTCGGGCCGCCGGAGACCGTGAGCTTCGTGCCGGGCAACCATGACGCCTATGTGCCGGGCTCGCTGGAAGGGCTTCTCGGCGAATGCGCCGCCTGGACGGCGGGCGACGACGGTCAGCACAGCGTTTTTCCGTATCTGCGCAGGCGCGGCCCGGTGGCGATCGTCGGACTGTCCTCGGCGATCCCGACGGCGCCGTTCGTCGCCACCGGCCGGCTCGGCCGCACGCAGATCGCCGCCGCCGAGGCGCTCCTCGCGGCTCTCGCGCCCGAGGGCTGCTTCCGGCTCGTGCTCGTGCACCACCCGCCGCATGTCGGCGGCGCCAAGCCCGGCCGCCATCTCACCGACGCGCATCGCTTCGAGCGCATGCTCCGGCACGTCGGCGCCGAGCTTGTCCTGCACGGCCACAATCACACGGGCTCGCTCGCCTGGCTCGACGGCCCGAAACGGGCGGTGCCCGTCATCGGCGCTCCCTCGGCGTCCTCGCGCGGCAACGAGATGGTGCCGGGCGCCGAATACAACCTTTACGGGATCGCCCGGGACAAGACCGGCTTCCTGCTGAGCGCGGAGCGGCGCGGCCTCGACGGCGAGGGGGCCATCGTCAGCCTCGGCATGCTGGCGCTGACGCCGTGACGCGCCCGGCGCATCTCGCTTTCAGGACGCGCGGGTGTGGAGAATAATCCGGGAACATGCCGCAGGTGATTGCGCGGGCGAAACGAACGTCGGATAGTGCGGGTCCTTCAGCCCCCGCTGGTGCCGCGCATCGCGGCTCAGCCGGCATCTCGCCAGCATCAAGAGAGGCGCCGTGACATGCCGCGTTTCTATTTTCATTTCCACAACGGCCTCAGCGAGGAGAGCGATCGCGAGGGCGTCGTGCTGGCCAACCGCGCGCTCGCCCAAACGGAAGGGCGGCGCGCCGTGACCATGCTGGTGGAGGAGGACGAAGGCGCCTTCGACTGGTCGCGCTGGCTGCTCACGGTCCTGCACGAGGACGGCAGTTGCGTGCTCGAGCTGCCGTTCCAGAGCGTCATCGACGACCTCAGGCCGAGCCACCACTAGCGCGTCGATGTGACTGAAGCTGTTTGCGCGCAGGCGAGGCTCCGCAACGCGGACAAGGTCTAGCCGCCGCTCTCCTCGTCGTTCGCCGTCAATACCGCCGTGGCGCGGTTCATGGCCTCGGCGAAGGCCGTGAAGAAGGCGGCGACTTCGATCATCGCCATGTCGTGCGCCTCGCCTCCCAGCCCGGCGCGGCCCGGCAGGTCGGCCAGGCGTTCGAGAGCGGGGCGCACCTCCGCGAGCGCGGCGGCGACGGATTCCACCTTGCGGTCGGCGGCGTCGGCGCGCGCCGCGCCGAACCGGATTGCGGCGGCCGCGACCGCGAGAGGGTCGAAAAGACCCTCCGCGTCCGCGGCGAGGCCGCCGGCGCGCTCGATGCGCGCCAGGATGTCCGGCGCCAGGCCGAGCTCCGCGATCAGGCGTTCCCGGCTCAAGCGGCCTTTGGACGTGCCCGGCACGGCAAACCTCCCTCGGAATCGATCACGGTCACGCGTTTTGATCGGTTCAATCAAAACGCATCGTGATCTAACGCCTGTGCCCGCCGCGCGCCGCCGCTTGCGAGCGGCGCTCCTGCGCGGAGCTCACGATGAAGCTCGGCAAGCCTTGACTGGACAAGCCTTGACTGGACGAGCCGTGGTTGGACGAGCCGTGGTTGGACGAGCCTTGGGCGGGCGATCCTTGAGACGGAGCGGCAGCCGCTGAGGCCCCCTCCCCGTGCGAGCGCCTGCGGCGCCGGCCTCGGCCTTTGCCGCTTGCACCGTCGCGCTGCGCTTCCGCTTTGGCGGGCTGAGACCGGTTGCGGCCGGCCGCGCGGTGGCGCGGCTCCGGCGCCGAGCGGCGCTCCGCCTCCGCCACCGGCGCAAGGCCGGCGATCCCGGCGGGCGTCGGCGCGACCGGAACCTTGAGACGCGTCAGTCGCTCGATGTCGCGGAGATAGGCGCGCTCCTCTTCGTTGCAGAACGACAGGGCGACCCCGTCGGCCCCCGCGCGCGCCGTGCGGCCGATGCGGTGGACATAGGATTCGGGCACGTTCGGCAGCTCGAAATTGATCACGTGCGTGACGCCGTCGACGTCGATGCCCCGCGCCGCGATGTCGGTCGCGACCAGGACCCGGCTCTTGCCGGCCCGGAAGGCGGCGAGCGCGCGCTCGCGTTGCGGCTGGCTCTTGTTGCCGTGGATCGCAGCGGCGGCGATGCCCTCCCGGTCGAGCCCGCGCACGACCTTGTCGGCGCCGTGCTTGGTGCGGGTGAAGACGAGCACGCGCTCGATGGCCGGATCGCGCAGCACCGTGGCGAGGAGCGCCTGTTTCTGCGCGGCGGGCACGAACATGACGCGCTGCTCGACGCGCTCGACGGTGGTGGCGACGGGGGTGACCGCGACCTTGGCCGGATTGCAGAGGAACTCGTCGGCGAGCGATGCGATGGTCTTCGGCATGGTGGCCGAGAAGAACAGGCTCTGCCGCTTGGCGGGCAGGAGCTTCACGATGCGCTTGAGCGCGTGGATGAAACCGAGATCGAGCATCTGGTCGGCCTCGTCGAGGACGAGGATCTCGACCTCGCGCAGGCTCAGCGCCCGCCGGTCGACAAGGTCGAGCAGGCGGCCGGGCGTGGCGACCAGGATATCGACGCCGCCGGCGACTTGACGCTCATTCTTGCCGACCGAGGTGCCGCCGAACACGACGGCGGTCGACAATCGCATGTGCCGGCCATAGGCGCGGAAGCTGTCGGCGATCTGCATCGCCAGCTCGCGCGTCGGGCTGAGCACCAGCGTCCGGCAGGACTTGCGCAGCAACGGCCGCGGGCTCTTGGCGAGGCGGTCGAGAATCGGCAACGCGAAGGCTGCCGTCTTGCCGGTGCCGGTCTGGGCGATGCCGCACAGGTCGCGGCCGGTGAGGACCTCGGGGATGGCTTGCGCCTGGATGGGGGTGGGGTGGGTATAGCCCTCGGACGCGAGGGCTTTGAGAAGCGGCTCGGAAAGGCCGAGACCGGAAAAGTTGGAGAAATTGGACAAAATCCGTCCTTTGATCAGCATAGGAAGAGCCCACGGTGAACGTCGATCGTCGACGGACAAGCCGGCGGCTCGTTCGATCGACCCGCGTGATGGGGGCGGTCTGGATGAGGGAAGCGATTGAAGAAAGAGGCCGGGTCCTCTCGGGGACCGTCACGCAGCCTCGCTCAAGCCGGCATTCGCGGCTGACGCTACGGGGGTCATATGGACGAGAATCGGTTAAGAATCAATGGCGAGGTCGGCAAAGGATGCTTTTTCCTTAACTGACGGCGCGCTGGCTGCTGGCGCGCACCGCGCTTCCCCCGCCTTCGCGGGGGCAGGCTCTTCGAGGCCCGGCCCTCCGCTTCGCGCCTCAGGATGAGGAAGGAGGCTGGGCGTGCGGCAGCGCCGGCGGCGCGTCGTCCGTGACCGCGACGACCTTGCCGGGATTGAGGATGTTCTGGGGATCGAGCGCGCGCTTCAGCGTGCGCATCAGCTCGACCGCCACCGGGTCCTTGTAGAGGAGGAGCTCGTCGCGCTTGATGAGGCCGATGCCGTGCTCGGCCGCGATCGAGCCGTTCATCGCCGCCACGATGTCGTGCACGATGCGGTTGAAGCGCTCCCACTCGGCGAGGAAGGCCGCCTTGTCCATGCCGACCGGCTGGCTGAGGTTGAAGTGGATGTTGCCGTCGCCGACATGGCCGAAGGCGCAGACGCGCAGGGCCGGCATCGCCGCCTCGCAAGCCGCACTCGCCGTCTCGATGAAATCGGCGACGCGCGACACCGGCACCGACACGTCGTGCTTGATCGAGCCGCCCTCGTGGCGCTGCACGTCGGAGAGCTGCTCGCGCAGCCGCCACAAGGCCGCGTTCTGCGCTTCGCTCGCCCCGATCGTGGCGTCTTCGACGGAGCCGTCCTCGATGGCCGCGCCGAGCACCGTCTCCAAGGTCGCGGCGAGATCGGCCTCGGCCTGCGGCGACGACAGCTCGATCAGCACATACGTGTCGTGATCACCCGCCAGAGGCCGCACCGTGCCGCTCGCATGCTTCAGCACGATGTCGAGGCCGAACCGGTTCATGTATTCGAAGGCGGTGAGCGCGTCGCCCGCGCCCTGGCGCAAGCGCTCGAACAAGGCGAGCGCGGCGCGCGCCGAGGCGCAGCCGACGAAAGCGGTGGCGCGCGCCTTCGGCCGCGGGAACAGCTTCAGCACGGCAGCCGTGACGATGCCGAGCGTGCCCTCCGAACCGACGAACAGGTTTTTCAGATCGTAGCCGGCATTGTCCTTGCGCAGGCCTTTGAGGCCGTTCCAAACGCGCCCGTCGGCGAGCACCACCTCGAGGCCGAGGACGAGATCGCGCGTGTTGCCGTAGCGCAGGACGCCGGTGCCGCCGGCATTGGTGGCGATGTTGCCGCCGATCCGGCACGAGCCCTCCGAGGCGAGCGACAGCGGGAACAGGCAATCGGCGGCGCTCGCCGCGTCCTGCACGTTCTTCAGGATGCAGCCCGCCTCGGCCGTTACCGTGGCGTTGACCGCGTCGATCTCGCGGATGCGGTCGAGCCGGCTGAGCGACAGCACGACGCCGCCATAAGGCACGCCGCCGCCGGTCAGCCCCGTATTGCCGCTCTGCGCCACCACCGGCACGCCGGCGCGCGCGCATTCGCCGACCGCGAACGCCACCTCGGCCGTGTCGCGCGGTCGCACCACGGCGAGCGCCGTGCCGCGATACAGCCCGCGCTCCTCCACAAGATGCGCGGCCATGTCGGCGGCCTCGGTCAGCACATGCGCCGCCCCGAGCCGTGACACAAGCGCGTCGAGGAATTGCGGCGAGGCAGCGTGGCGGTTCATGTCAGCGGTCTGTTTACTGTGAATGAGTACTACCGATCTATGCGACCCGCTGTGTCATTCCCGGCCGGAGCGGCGACGCCGCGGAGGGGAGGGGAATCCAGATCCGGGCTCGGCG
>DASQLE010000375.1:0-3327 GCA_035630175.1 Beijerinckiaceae bacterium | reverse complement strand
CGCCTGCTCCTCCTCCGCAACCTCGAGCGCCAGCGCGATCGCGTGCCCGCTGCGCCGATCGATCGAGGCCACCGCCTTGCACAGGCACTGGAGCACGAGCTCGTGCGCCTGCATGCGGGCCTCGATCATCGCCAACGGCGATTCCGAGCTCGGAAAAAAGTGTTGCATCGATTTGCCCCCGCGCGAGCATGATCCATCATGCCCAACCCCTTAGATCGATCACGTCCACGCGTTTTTGATCGGCCGATCAAAACGCATCGTGATCTCGCGCTTTGATTCGGGCGCATCACGATGTCAGCAAGATTCGCGCCCGTGCAAGCGCTTAGCCGCCATCCCGGATGCGAAGGAGGAGAAGCGGGGCAAAGGTGACACAGCCGGGCGGCGTTGCTAATCACCCCTGCCCTTTCCTCTGACATCGAGCCTCCGATGACCGCCGATCTCGCCGCCACCCTCGATGCCGCCTGGGAAGACCGGGCCGCCGTCACCCCCGCCACGCGAGGCGCCGTGCGCGAGGCGGTCGACGAGGCTTTACGCCTCCTCGACGGCGGGCAAGCGCGCGTCGCCGAGAAGACGGACGGCGCGTGGCGCGTCAACCAATGGCTCAAGAAGGCGGTGCTGCTGTCGTTCCGCCTCAACGACATGGAGGTCGTCAAAGGCGGTCCCGGCGAGGCGACCTGGTGGGACAAGGTGCCGTCCAAATTCGCCGGCTGGGGCGACAACCGCTTCAAGGCGGCGGGCTTCCGCGCCGTGCCGAACTGCATCGTGCGCCGCGGCGCCTATATCGCGCCCGGCGTCGTCCTGATGCCGTCCTTCGTCAATCTCGGCGCTTACGTGGACGAGAACACGATGGTCGATACCTGGGCGACGGTCGGCTCGTGCGCGCAGATCGGCCGCAACTGCCATATCTCCGGAGGCGCCGGCATCGGCGGCGTGCTCGAGCCGCTGCAGGCCAATCCGGTCGTCATCGAGGACAATTGCTTCATCGGCGCCCGCGCCGAGGTCGCCGAGGGCGTGATCGTCGGCGAGGGTTCGGTCCTGTCCATGGGCGTTTATCTCGGCGCCTCGACCAAGATTGTCGACCGCGCCACGGGCGAGGTCTTTCAGGGCCGCGTGCCGCCCTATTCGGTTGTCGTCTCGGGCGCGCTGCCGGGCAAGAACCTGCCCGACGGCTCGCCCGGCCCGTCGCTCTATTGCGCCGTCATCGTCAAGCGCGTCGACGCGCAGACCCGCTCCAAGACCAGCATCAACGAGCTGCTCCGGGATTGACCGGTGATCCGTCTCTTCTTCAGCTTCCGAGGTCGGATCAACAGAGGCAAATATTGGCTTGTCGTGGGCGTATGCATGCTCGGAAGCATTCTCATTGCACTGGGTTTCGTCTTCTTCGAACTGGACAGCTTCGGCATACTTCTCGGTTTTCTTGCAAGTGCGCTGCTTCTCATCAGCGCTATGGCGTCTGGCGTCAAACGGCTTCACGATCGCGATAAGTCGGGCTGGTGGCTGCTATTCTACTGGGCAGGATCCGGCATATTCCAAGGAGTGGGGGACGCGCTCGGCGGCGAGGGTTTCGCAATCGTCTGGTATATCGCGAGTGCTCTCGTCTCGATCAGCATGCTCGTCGATCTCGGCATCCTGCGCGGAACGGCTGGTCCGAACCATTATGGTGCAGATCCGCTGCGAAACAGGACGGAGCTTGAATCGACGGTGCTGGTCGGTGGCGAAAGGAGCTGATCCGATGCGCAGCGCGCCGCATACCCCCCTCGCCCTCACCCAGGCGCTGATCCGCTGCCCCTCCGTCACGCCGGCGGAAGGCGGCGCGCTCGCCTTCATCGGGCAGGTGCTGGGCGATGCCGGCTTCGAGGTGCATCGGCCCGTCTTCACCGCGCCCGGCACGCCGGACATCGACAATCTCTACGCTCGCTTCGGCGTCGGCCGTCCGTACCTTCTCTTCGCCGGCCACACCGACGTGGTGCCGCCCGGCGATGCGAGCCGCTGGCGGCACGATCCTTTCACCGCCATCGTCGAGGACGGCGAATTGTTCGGGCGCGGCGCCGTCGACATGAAGGGCGGCATCGCCTGCATGATGGCGGCGGCGCTCGCCTTTCTCGAGGCGACGCCGGATTTCGCCGGCTCGATCGGTTTCCTCGTCACCGGCGACGAGGAGGGACCGGCCGTGAACGGCACGGTCAAGCTCCTGCAATGGGCCTATGAGCGCGGCGAGCGCTTCGACCATTGCATCCTCGGCGAGCCGACCAACCCGGACACGCTCGGCGACATGGTCAAGATCGGCCGGCGCGGGTCGCTGACCGGGCATCTCGTCGTGCACGGCAAGCAGGGGCACGTCGCCTATCCGCATCTTTCCGACAATCCGATCCGCGGCGTCGTGCGGCTGCTCGATGCGCTCATGGGCCGGCCGCTCGACGAGGGCAGCCGGCATTTCGACGCCTCCAACCTCGAGGTCACGACGATCGACGTCGGCAATCCGACCGCGAACGTCATCCCGGCGGAAGCGCGCGCCACCTTCAACATTCGCTTCAACGACCGCTGGACGCCGGACAGCCTGGAGACGGAGTTGCGCCGCCGCCTGGAGGAGGCTGCCGGCAACATCGTGCGTTACACCGCCACGTTCGAGCCGACCAACGCCGTCGCGTTCCTGACCGAGCCGGACACCTTCGTGACGGCGGTCGCCGACGCGGTCGAAGGAGAGACCGGGCGCCGGCCGAGCCTTTCCACCACGGGCGGCACCTCGGACGCGCGCTTCATCAAGAACTATTGCCCGGTGGTCGAGTTCGGCCTCGTCGGGCAAACCATGCACCAGGTCGACGAGCGCGTCACTGTTACCGATCTCGACCGGCTGACGGCGATCTACGGGCGCATTCTCGCGGCCTATTTCGCGGCTTGACTGCGCCTCAATAATCGACGCCGACGAGATACAATCCGCAAGCAGGAGCCGTCGGGCCGCAGCGTTTGCGGTCCTTCGCCTCGAGCGCCTCTCGGACCTCGGCGGCGCTCCAGCGCCCGGCCCCGACCAGCATGAGGGTGCCGACCATCGAGCGCACCTGATGATGCAGGAAGGAGCGCGCCGAGGCGGCGATGCGGATGTCCTCCCCGTCGCGCGTGACGTCGAGCCGGTCGAGCGTGCGCACCGGGCTGTCGGCTTGGCATTCGGCCGCCCGGAAGGTCGTGAAATCGTGCCGGCCGACGAGCGTTTGGGCGGCCGCGTGCATGGCGTCGGCATCGAGCGGCCAGGGCACGTGCCAAACCCGGTTCAGATCGACGGCCGCCGGCGCGCGGCGGTTGAGGATGCGGTAGAGATAATGGCGCCGCCGC
>DASQLE010000374.1:0-4794 GCA_035630175.1 Beijerinckiaceae bacterium | reverse complement strand
TCAGGCCTGGGGCTGCGGCTCGAGGCTGCCGTCGCTCTCGCGCGGCCGGCCGCGGCCAGCGGACGGGACCGGCGATCCTCGCGGCGGCGGCGCGGAATCGCCCGTGTCGCGGACCGGCGGCTTGCCGTTGAGAAGGTCGCGGATCTCTTCGCCGCTGAGGGTCTCGTATTCGAGCAGGCCCTTGGCGAGGACCTCAAGATCCTCGCGCTTCTCGGTGAGGATGCGCCGGGCCTCGTTGAGCCCGCTCTCGACGAGGCGGCGGATCTCCGCGTCGATCTTCTGAGCGGTCGCCTCGGACACGTTCTGCTGGCGCCCAACCGACATGCCGAGGAACACTTCCTCCTGGTTCTCGCCGTAGGCGACGGTGCCGAGCTCTTCCGACAGGCCCCAGCGCGTCACCATCATGCGGGCGAGGCGCGTCGCCTGGTCGATGTCGGACTGGGCGCCGGAGGTGACCTTCTCCTTGCCGAAGACGAGCTCCTCGGCGATGCGGCCGCCCATCATGATGGCGAGGCGCGAGGTCATCTGCTCGACGCTCATCGACAGCTTGTCGCGCTCCGGCAGCTGCATGACCATGCCGAGCGCCCGGCCGCGCGGAATGATGGTGGCCTTGTGCACCGGGTCGGTCGCCGGAACGTTGATGGCGACGATGGCGTGGCCGGCCTCGTGATAGGCGGTAAGGCGCTTCTCGTCGTCGGTCATCACGAGGGAGCGGCGCTCGGCGCCCATCATGACCTTGTCCTTGGCGTCCTCGAACTCGTCCATGGTGACGATGCGCTTGCCGCGCCGCGCCGCCAGGAGCGCCGCCTCGTTGACGAGGTTCATCAAGTCCGCGCCGGAGAAGCCGGGGGTGCCGCGGGCGATGACCTTGAGATCGACGTCGGGCGCCAGCGGCACCTTGCGCACGTGCACGCGCAGGATGCGCTCGCGGCCGACGACGTCGGGGTTCGGCACGACGATCTGCCGGTCGAAGCGGCCGGGGCGCAGCAACGCCGGATCGAGCACGTCCGGGCGGTTGGTGGCCGCGATGATGATGATGCCCTCGTTGGCCTCGAAGCCGTCCATCTCGACGAGCAGCTGGTTGAGGGTCTGCTCGCGCTCGTCGTTGCCGCCGCCGAGGCCGGCGCCGCGATGGCGGCCGACCGCGTCGATCTCGTCGATGAAGATGATGCAGGGCGCGTTCTTCTTGGCCTGATCGAACATGTCGCGCACGCGGCTGGCGCCGACGCCGACGAACATCTCGACGAAATCCGAGCCCGAGATGGTGAAGAACGGCACGTTGGCCTCGCCGGCGACGGCGCGGGCGATGAGCGTCTTGCCCGTTCCGGGCGGGCCGACGAGGAGGACGCCGCGCGGGATGCGGCCGCCGAGCCGCTGGAATTTCTGCGGATCGCGCAGGAACTCGACGATCTCCTGCAAGTCTTCCTTGGCCTCGTCGACGCCGGCGACGTCGTCGAAGGTGACGCGGCCATGCGCCTCGGTGAGAAGCTTGGCCTTCGACTTGCCGAATCCCATGGCGCGGCCGGCCCCGCTCTGCATCTGGCGCGACAGGAAGATCCAGGCGCCGATGAAGACCAGGATGGGCAGCCAATTGACGAGCAGGGCGATGAACCAGGGCGTGTTCTCGGACGGCGGCCGGGCGGTGATGTTGACGCCCTTCTGCTGCAGCTTGGTCACGAGCTGCGGGTCGAACGGCGCGTAGGTCGAGAACGTGCGGCCGTCCGTATAGGTGCCGCTGATCTCGTTGCCGGAAATGACGACGTTGTTGATGCGTCCGGCCTCGGCCTCGTTGAGAAGCTGGCTGTAGGTGATGTCGCCGCCCGCCCCGCGCTGTCCCGGGCTCTGGAACAGCGTCACGAGCGCAAGCACGAGCAGGAAGATAACAACCCACAAGGCGAAGTTGCGGAAATTCGGATTCATCTGCTTGCGTCATCCCTGCGGGAGCGAGGCGCGGCGGGGCATCGAGGGGCCGGCGAAGGCGCCAATGCCGGTTAATCTAGGCACCGCCCCCGCCCTTGCCAAGTGAATGCGGCGCGGCTGCGGCATCATTCGGGGACCATGCTTTATTTCGCTCCGCGACGGGGCGGCTCCGGCCGCACCGCGAGGCGCCCGTCCCCTTTGAGATGGAGCAGCGCCCCGCCCAGGTTCATGCGCAGCCCCGCCCCCCGGCCGAGGGCGCCGCGCAGGTCGCCGAGGATGCGCGCTTCGAAGCGCTCGAGACGGACGGGCTTCGTCTCGGGGCCGAGCACCTCGGCGATGGCGCGGGCCACCACCCGCAACAGGATGGCGTCCGGCTCCGCGGCTAGGCGGGCCGCGTCGAGCTGCAGCTCGGGAGCTCCGCGGGCGTCCGGAGCGGCGCAGCGAGCCGCGTCCAGCACCGCGACCGCCCGGGCGTCCAGTGCATCGGCATCGCGCCGCGCCCGCTCGGCCAAGGCGACGAGACGGTCCGCCGTCAGCCCCTCCCGGGCGAGGAGCGGCATGAGGTGGGCGCGCAGGCGCGCGCGGGCGAAGCGCGGATCGGCGTTCGAGGGATCATCGAGCGAGGGCCAGCCTGCCGCCGTGCAGGTGGCGAGGAGGCGCGCCTTCGCCACGCCGAGGAACGGCCGCGCCAGGACGATCTCGTCGCGGATGATCGCCGGCCGCATCCCGGCGAGGCCGCCGACCCCCGTCCCGCGGACGAGCCGCATCACCACGGTCTCGGCCTGATCATCACGGGTATGGGCGGTGACGACGTGCGAAGCTTTCACCTGACGGGCGAGATCGGCGAGGAGCCGGTAGCGCGCCTCGCGCGCCGCCTCCTGGATGCCGGTCGCCGGCTTGTCGCCCTCCCAGGTCAGGATCTTGTGGCGCAAGCCGAGCGCCTTGGCCCAGCGCGCGACACGGCGCGCTTCGCCGGCCGATTCCGGACGCAAGCCGTGATCGACGGTCGCCACCACGACCGGCGGCCGCGCGCCGGTCTCGCGCCAGGCGGCGATGAGATGCATGAGACAGCTCGAATCAGGCCCGCCGGAGACGGCGGCGACGATCCCGCGCGCCTCCGCGAGCCCGGCGAAGAGCGTCTCGACCTCGGCGGGCGTCACTGGCGTTGCGGCCGGGCTGCTCACGCTGGTCGCGTCAGAACCTGCTGCCGAAAAGCGTGTTCTCGGGCTTGATCCGAGGACGGACCCACACCCGGATCAGGCCCGGGTGCAAGCTTTTCGGCAGCATGCTCAACTCCTTACGATCGATCACGGTCATGCATTCTGATTGATTCAATCAAAATGCATCGTGATCTAGGCGCAGCGGGCACGCTTCTGCTCGCGCTCGACCCCCTGGCGCACGGAAGGGCCGGCCTGCGGGAACTTGCGGTCGAGTTGCGCGAAGGTGGCGCAGGCCTGCTCCTTGGCCCCGAGCGCGTTGAGGGCGATGCCGAGCCGCAGCATGGCGTCGGGCGCCTTCTGCGAACCCGTGTATTCCGTCGAGACCTTGAGGAACTGCTCGGCCGCCTCGCGGTGACGGCCGCGCTGTAGGTAGCTCTCGCCGAGCCAGAAGGTGGCGTCCGGGGTGAGCTTGTCACGCGGATGCGACTGCAGGAACTGGCGGAAGCCCATCTCGGCGCGCTCGTATTGCTTCTGCAGGATATACGCGTAGGCGCCGTCGTAATCGGTGCGGGGATTGCCGCTGCCTGTGGCGGCGACGCTCGGGGCGGCGGGCCGCGGCGGCGATGCGGCAGCCGACCCGGCGCCGCGCGCCTGGCCGAGGTCGAGGGGACCGCCGGCGCCGGCGTCTTTCTCGATGATGCTGCCGATGCTCGCCGGCGTCTGGGCGCCGGACGGGGGCAGTGGCGCCGACGGGCCCGTCGTGCCGAGGGGACGCGGCGCGCCCGGTGCGTTCGGCATCTCGGCGGGATCGAAAGCGTCGCCGCGCCGCTGCGGCCGTGGGGTGGCGCCAGCCGGGGCCTGCGCCGCCACCGGCGGCGGCGGCTGGACCGCAGGCGCCTGCCCGCGCGGCGCGCTGCCGCTGCCGCGCCCATCCTGGAAGCGGAACTCCACGTCTTCCTGAAATTTCCGCACCTGATCCTTGAGCTGCCGGTTCTCGAACTGCAGCTGCTCGATCTGCCCCGACATCTGGCGGACCTGGTTCTCCAGCCGGTTCATGCGCACGACGACGTCGGCCGCGTCCTGCGCAAGCGCGGGCATAGGGAGGCTGAGGATAGCCGCGACAGCGAGGGAAGCGGAGCGGCGAAGCATGACCAGGATCGGCATAGGCCCGCTTATCATGAGCGGCGCGATGGCGAAATGGTGGCTGCCCACCTCTCCGCCTCGCAACGCTCGGAACCCTCCCCGGCTGAGGGGGGAGGGTTTTTGATTACATCCCGGCGCCGCCGTCGAGCACGGTCACGGCGCGCCGGTTCTGCGACCAGCAGGATATGTCGTTGCAGACCGCCACGGGGCGCTCCTTGCCGTAGGAGACGGAGCGGATGCGGGCGGCGGAGATGCCCCGCGAGGAGAGGTAATCGCGCACGACCTGGGCGCGGCGGCTGCCGAGCGAAAAGTTGTATTCGCGCGTGCCGCGCTCGTCGGCATGGCCCTCGATCAGGAAGGTGTAGCGCGGGTAGCGCGACAGCCACTGCGCCTGCTTGTCGAGGGTGGCGACGGCGGTGGACGTGAGATCGGTCTGGTCGCTTTCGAAGAACACTCGGTCGCCGACGTTAACGGCGAAGTCCCGGGCGCTGCCGGGCGTGGCGGCTCCGCCGCCGCCCCCCGCCGCGAAGGCGTCGGCACCGTCCGGCTTCGAGGAACAGGCCGCTCCGCC
>DASQLE010000373.1:0-2425 GCA_035630175.1 Beijerinckiaceae bacterium | reverse complement strand
TCGACGAGGAACTCGCCGCTCGTCGGACGGTGGACGCCGGACAGCGTCTTGATCAGGGTCGACTTGCCGGCGCCGTTATCGCCGAGAAGACACAGGACCTCGCCGCGGCGAACGGTCATGGAGACACCGGCGAGCGCGATGACGGGGCCGAAGTGCTTGACGATGTTGCGGACCTCGATGAGGGGAGCGTCGGCCGCCATGCCAACCGCCATGTTGACCGCCACGTCAGCGCTCCCCCGTGACCTTCTTGCGGATGAAGTTGTTGAACAGCACCGCCAGCAGCAGCATGGCGCCCAGAAAGACCTGGAACCAGTCTGAATCGAAGCGCGTGTAGGTAAGGCCGATCGAGACCATGCCGAAGATGATGGCGCCGAAGAACGCGCCGATCGCCGAGCCGTAGCCGCCGGTGAGCAGGCAGCCGCCGATCACCGCGGCGATGATCGCCTCGAACTCCTTCTGGAAGCCGCGCCGCGCGTCCGTCGAGCCGGCGTCGAGCACGGTCAGCACCGCGACCAGCGTCGCCGCGCAGGCGGTCAGCATGAAGAGGCCCGTCTTCACCCGCGCCACCGGCACACCGGAATTGCGCGCCGCGTTCGGGTCGCCGCCGGCGGCGAAGATCCAGTTGCCGACGCGCGTGCGCAGCAGGATCCAGGTGGCGATGGCGGCGAAGCTCAGGAACCACAGGATCGAGACGGGCACGCCCGTCACGGTCGGCGCACCGTTCGCGAACTTGGCGGTGATGTCGTGGGCGGCGAGCCACGAGAACAAACCTTCAAAGGCGACGCCCGAGAAGATCTCGCGCACCGGCCCCTCGCCAGCGCGCTCGCCGATCCCGCGCAGCTGCGTCGAGCCGCCCGTCACCCATTTCAGTCCGACGAGGGAGAGGCCGCGCAGGATGAACAGGAACGCCAGCGTGACGATGAAGGAAGGCAGCTTCGTTCGGATCACGACCTGCCCGTTGATGCCGCCCAGCAGGGCCGCGAACACGAAGGTGAGCGCGATGGCGGCGATGAGCGGGAGCCCGGACTGGACGAGGAGGGCGCCGAAGACGAGGCCCGTGAAAGCGATCATCGATCCGATCGAGAGATCGAACTCGCCGCCGATCATGAGAAGGGCGGCGGCGATCGCCAAGATCCCGAGCTGCGCCGCGGGCGCGAGGACATTCATCACGCCCGCGAGCGTGAACATCGACGCATCCGCGGTGGCGAGAAAGAAGATCGTCACGAGGACGAGGCCCGCCGCCGCGCCGAGCTCGGGCCGGCGCATGGCGCGGGTCGCGAGCGAGGTCGTCTTCAGTCGCTCATCCAGAGCGGCAGCCGTCGGGGCCGCTTTCAAGCTCACGGCCGCCTGGCTCATCTCCGCCATCGCCGCCTCCTTGCTCGGAACGCGGCGCCCGGGTTCCGGGCCGCCGCGATCAGCGGATGCCCTTCGCCGAGAGATCAACGACCTGCGCCGCTTTCTCCTTGGTGATCAGGTTCGGGCCGGACGGGACATCACCGCCCGGGATCAGGCCGTATTTGGCGTGGAGGGCCAAGAAGGTCACCGGCAGGTAGCCCTGCAGATATTGCTGCTGGTCGATCGCGAAGGCTGCTTCGCCCGCGGCGACGCTCTTCAGGAAGCTCGCCGAGAGGTCGAAGGCCGCGATGCGCAAGCCGGTCTTGCCCGCCTCCTTCACGGCCGCGACCGTGGGTTCGCCGGACAGCGGGGCGCCGAGGCTCATGACGGTGTCGATGGCGCCGTCGGCCGCGAGCGCGGCCTTCACCTTGGCGCGGATTTCGGCCGGATCGTTCGAGACCGGAAGCACCGTAACCTTGCCGCCGAAGCCGTCCGCAAAACCCTTGCAGCGCAGGTCGAGCGCGACGTTGCCGACCTCATGGTTGACGCACAGGCCGACCTTGCCGCCCATCTCCTTCAGCTTGGCGCCGGCGGCCTTGCCGGTGTCGAGCTCATCCTGGCCGACATGGAGCAGGGCGCCGAGGCTCTTCGACACGTCGCTCCCCGAATTCATGGAGACCACCGGGATGCCGGCCGCGACGGCCTTCTTGATCGATGCGCTGAGAGCGGATGCGTCCGGGATCGAGACGATCAGGCCTGCCGGCCTCTGGTTCACGGCGGCGTCGATGAGCTGGCTCATCGCCACCATGTCGAAGGTCTCGGGCGCGCGGTAATCCACCTGCACCTTCATGTCCTGGCCAGCCGCGGTGACGCCGTTCTTGACGACCGACCAGAACGGATCGTTGGCCTGGCCATGGCTGACGACGATGATGCGGCCGGCGGCCTGTTGGGCGACGACCGGTGTCGCAGCCGCGAGGGCGAAGGCCGCGGCGGCGGCCAAGCGGGTGACGAAAGACTTCATGGATGTCCTCCCAAGTCTCGTTCAAGTGCTCGCGACGACCTCCCTTGCTCGAGCAACGCGCCCCGATCG
>DASQLE010000372.1:0-13204 GCA_035630175.1 Beijerinckiaceae bacterium | reverse complement strand
TGCGGAGCGTCCCGCCACCACCTCGCCGGTCGTGATCGGGGACGTCATTCGCGGCTCGATCGGCTTCGACGGCCTTCTCATGAGCGACGATCTATCCATGAAGGCGCTCGTCGGCTCCCTGCGCGCGCGCGCCGAGGCGGCCCTCGCGGCCGGCTGCGACGTGGCGCTGCATTGCAACGGCCAGCTCGCCGAGATGCGGGAGGTGGCGGCCGCCGCCCCCGCCATGGGCGTCGACGCGAGCCGGCGGGCCGCGGGCGCCCTGGCGCATCTCCGCCATCGGCCGGAGCCGCTCGATCCTGTGGACGCTCATGCGCGCTTCGCGGCCGCGCTTGCGGCGGTGTCCTGACCCGCCGAAGCTGCCTCGCTCACACGAATCAGAGGATCATGGCCGAAACGTTGCCCTTCGAAGAGGATGTCGACCTCGCCGAGCGCGCCACCGGCGAGCCGGCCCTGCATGTCGATGTGGACGGCTTCGAGGGACCTCTCGACCTCCTCCTCGAGCTGGCCCGTCGCCAGAAGGTCGACCTGCACCGGATTTCGATCCTGGCGCTGTCCGAGCAATATCTCGCCTTCATCGAGGAAGCGCGCGAGATGCGCCTCGAGCTCGCGGCCGACTACCTCGTCATGGCCGCCTGGCTCGCCTACCTGAAGTCGCGCCTGCTCCTGCCCGAGCCGCCCAAGGGTGAGGAGCCGAGCGCCGGAGACCTCGCGGCCGCCCTGGCGCTGCGCCTGCGCCGGCTTGAAGCCATCCGCGAGGCTGCCAAGAGCCTCGGGGAGCGTCACCAGCTCGGCCGCGACGTGTTCGCCCGCGGCCGGCCCGAGCCGGTCGAGATTCGTCGCGAGCCGGTCTGGGAGGCTTCCCTCTACGATCTCCTCACGGCCTATGCGCGGCAGCGTCAGAAGCGCGCCGTCGAACGCGTGACGATGCCGCATCGGCAGGTCTGGTCCCTGGTCGAGGCCCGGGAAGCCCTGCAGCACCTAGTCGGCGAGGCCCGGGATTGGACCGCCCTCGATGCCTACCTTGTCCGCTACATGGTTGCGCCTCACATGCGTCCTACGGTCCTGGCTTCGGCGCTTTCGGCAACGCTGGAGATGGCTCGCGAGGGCCGTCTCGTCCTGCGGCAGGACAAGCCCTTCGCGCCGATCTGGGTGCGCGCGCACGGTGCCGCTACGGCCGTCTCTGCCGAGAGCTGACACGATGGACAAACGCATGAACGTCGTTCCCCTGCGGGCCCCGGAGACGGCCGAGGAGCCGGACCACGCCGAGGCCATGCGCATCGCCGAGGCGCTCCTGTTCGCCGCCGCCGAGCCGCTTGGCCGGGAGGAGCTTGCCGGGCGGCTGCCGGAGGGTGCCGACGTGGAACGGGTGCTTGTCGACCTGCGCGAGCTCTATGCCGGGCGCGGGGTCAATCTCGTGCCGGTCGCCGGGAAATGGGCCTTCCGCACGGCCGGCGACCTGTCCTTCCTCCTGGCGCGCGACGTCGTCGAGCCGCGCCGCCCCTCGCGCGCCGCCATGGAGACGCTCGCCATCATCGCCTACCACCAGCCCGTCACCCGCGCCGAGATCGAGGAGATCCGGGGCGTCGCCACCTCCAAGGGCACCCTCGACACCCTCATCGAGACAGGCTGGGTCCGGCTGCGCGGGCGGCGCAAGGCGCCCGGCCGCCCCGTCACCTACGGCACGACGCCGGCTTTCCTCAGCCATTTCGGCCTCGACGCCATCGACGACCTGCCTGGGCTCGAGGAACTCAAGGGCGCTGGGTTCCTGGAGGGCCGCCTGCAGGGGCTTGCGGTCCCGACCCCGTCGGACGATACGACGCTCAGGGACGACGAGGATCCGCTCGACGACGAGGCCTTCGCGCCGCTCGATCCGGGCGATGGTCCGGAGGATGCGCAGGAGAGCTGACGTCCCTCGGCATGAGGGTCGGGGAAAGCGTTTTGAGCGTATGAGTGACACCGGCGGGCGCGTGCGCGAACAATGGCGTTTCCCGCGTTGGGGCCAGCGCGGGACGGCCGGCGCCTCGATCCCGGCCGAGCTGACCTTCGAGACCGTATCCCAGGTCTACGGCACGGTCCGCGCGCTCGACGGCGTGTCCCTGACCGTGGCGCCGGGCGAGATCGTCTGTCTGCTCGGTCATTCCGGCTGCGGCAAGACCACGCTCCTGCGCGTGGCGGCCGGCGTCGAGAACCCCTCCGAGGGGCGGGTCCTCCTCGACGGCATCGAGGTCAGCGGTCCCAAGACCCTCCTGCCGCCCGAGCGGCGCGGCACGGGCCTGATGTTCCAGGACTACGCCCTGTTCCCACACCTGACCGTTGTCGAGAACGTGGCCTTCGGGCTGCGCGATCTGCCACCGACCGCCGCGCAGGCCTCCGCCCGGCAGGCGCTGGCGCGGGTCGGGCTCGAGGGGAAGGCCGGCCTCTACCCGGACACCCTGTCCGGCGGCGAGCAGCAGCGGGTGGCGCTGGCGCGCTCGATTGCGCCGCGCCCGGGCGTCCTCCTCATGGACGAGCCCTTCTCCAACCTCGACCGGCGCTTGCGCGACGCCATCCGCGAGGAGACGATCGCCATCCTGCGCGAGATGGGCGCGACCACGATCGTCGTCACCCACGATCCGGAGGAGGCCATGCGCATCGCCGACCGCATCGTCCTGATGCGCGCCGGCCGCATCGTCCAGGACGGCGACGCGGAAACCATCTACCGCTGCCCGGTCGACCTATTCGCCGCCCGTTTCTTCAGCGATTTCAACGAGATGGAAGGCCTAGTCCGGGGCGGCGTGGTGGCCACGCCGCTTGGTGATTTCCCGGCGCCGGGCTTGCGCGAGGGGCAAGCCGCGCTCGTCTGCGTGCGGCCGAGCGGCGTGCAGCTGACGCCGGCCGGGTCGTGCCTTCCGGGCCGCATCGTGTCGCGGCGCTTCCTCGGCGGCATCGATCTCCTGCACGTGGCGGTGCAGGGCCTCGACGCCCCCCTCCAGTCCCGCACGCGGAACCTCATCAAAGCCGAGGTGGGACAAGATGTCGGGGTCGACATCAGCCCGGAGGAAGTCCTTGTTTTCGCCGCAGCCGAACCGTAGTTTCAGGGACGAGATCGGATGGTGAGCGCGCTCTGTCGCGCAGGAGGAATTTCATGGGTGGCACAAGCATTTGGCACTGGCTTGTCGTCGGCATCATCGTGCTCTTGCTGTTCGGCCGCGGCAAGATCTCGGAGATGATGGGTGACGTAGCGAAGGGCATCAAGGCGTTCAAGAAGGGCATGACCGAGGAGGAAACAGCGACGACGTCGACGCCGGCCGGCACGCCCGGCGAGCCGGTCAAGACGATCGAGCATCATTCCGGCCAGCCCGCCGCCGCGACGCCGAGCGGCACGGCCACGACGCTCGGCGACCGCAAGATCGGCTGATCCGCTGCGCCTCCTTGTCATCACCGGGCTCGACCCGGTGATCCCCCGATACGAAGAGCGGTGCGCCTTTTCGATCGGGATGGCCGTACCCGGATCAGCGCTTTTGCGCTGTCCGGGCACTGAAGGGGTCACCGAGCCCGGCCATGACGATGAGCAGGAGTTTTAAGGCGCCATGTTCGATTTGAGCTGGGGAGAGGTGATGGTGATCGGCGCCGTCGCGCTGATCGTCATCGGCCCCAAGGATCTGCCGAAGGCCTTGCGCACGCTCGGCAACATGACCGCCAAGGTGCGCCGCATGGCCGGCGAGTTCCAGAGCCAGTTCAACGACGCCATGCGCGAGGCGGAGCTCGACGAGATCAGGAAGCAGGTCGAGGGCGTCAATCAGTCGGTGACGTCCTTCGACCCGGTCCAGTCCGTCAGGGACGAGCTGAAGGGCGCCATCGAGGGACCTGCATCCACCACGCCTCCCGTTAATCCTGTGATCGCGCCTGAGCCGACGTCTCCCGCGCTGACCGACGCGTCCGCGGCATCCGGGCCTCTTCCGATCGCCCCCGAGCCGCCGCTCGCTCCGTCGCCGGCCGATCACCCCGCCGCCCCAGCCGAGGCTCCCGCGATCCTGCCCGACGGCGCCAAGGCATGAAGCATGTGAAGCCCGAGGAGCCGAACGGCGGCGGCGACGACATCGAGGCCTCGCGGGCCCCGCTCATCGATCACCTCATCGAACTGCGCCAGCGCCTGATCCGGGCGCTGATCGCCTTCGTCGTGATGTTCTTCGCCTGCTTCTGGATCGCCATCCCGATCTACAACATCCTGGTCTGGCCCTACGTGCAGGCGGTCGGCGACCCCGCCAAGGCGCAAATGGTCTACACGCATCCGCTGGAGTTCTTCTTCGTGCAGCTGCAGGTGGCGGCGTTCGGGGCGGGCTTCCTGGCCTTCCCGGTGATCGCCTCGCAGATCTACAAGTTCGTCGCCCCCGGCCTCTACAAGAACGAGCGCTCGGCCTTCCTGCCCTTCCTGGTGGCGACGCCGGCGCTGTTCTTTCTCGGCTCGCTCGTCGTCTATTTCATCGCCATGCCGCTCTTGATGCGGTTCTCGGTCAGCATGCAGCAGCTGGCGAGCGCCGACATGCCGACCATCCAGTTCCTGCCGAAGGTCAACGAATACCTGTCGCTGATCATGACCCTGATCTTCGCGTTCGGCATCTGCTTCCAGCTGCCGGTCATCCTGACGCTGCTCGCCCGCGCCGGGCTCATCGATGCGCAATTCCTCAAGGACAAGCGCCGCTACGCCATCGTCGTCGTCTTCGTGGCGGCGGCAGTGCTGACGCCGCCCGACATCATCAGCCAGTTCGCGCTCGCGGTGCCGACCCTGCTCCTGTACGAGCTCTCGATCCTCTCCGTGCAGCGGGTCGAGCGCGCGCGGGCGGCGGCGGATGCGGCCCGCGAAGCCGCGACCTGATTGCCAAGCGGGCGCATAGCTGACATAGGCCCACCTCATTCCGGGGCTCGCGCAGCGAGAGCCCGGAAGCATCAACATCACCGTGTCATCACCGGGCTTGTCCCGGTGATCCCGATCGGAATGGCGCCTGACCGATCGGGATGGCCGGGACAAGCCCGGCCATGACAGGTAAGGGCAGCTCCGGTCCGCCATGCACGACATCCGCTTCATTCGCGACAACCCGCAGTCCTTCGACGAGGGCCTGACCAAGCGCGGGCTCCTGCCGCTGTCGGCCGCGCTGATCGCCCTCGACGAGCGCCGCCGCGCTGCGGTCGCCGCCTTGCAGGGTGCGCAGGAGCGCCGCAATGCCCTGTCGAAGGAGATCGGCCAGGCCAAGGCCAAAAAGGACGACGCGAGGGCCGCGGAGCTGATGGCGGAAGTTGCGCGCCTCAAAGACGGCGCGCCGGCGCTGGAGGGCGCCGAACGCGAGGCGAGCGCCGCGCTCGACAAGGCGCTCGCGGACATCCCGAACACGCCGAACCCTGACGTGCCGGTGGGCAAGGACGAGCACGACAATGTCGAGCGTCACCGCTTCGGCGCCCCGCGCGACATCGCGACGGCCAAGGAGCATTTCGAGATCGGCGAGACCATGGGCCTCATGGATTTCGAGACCGCCGCGAAGCTCTCCGGCTCGCGCTTCGTCGTGCTGCGCGGCGAGCTGGCGCGGCTGTCACGTGCATTGGGCCAGTTCATGATTGATCTGCATACGACGGAACACGGCTACGTCGAATGCAATCCGCCTCTGCTGGTCCGTGATGCAGCCGTGTTCGGCGTCGGACAGCTCCCAAAATTCCAGGAGGACCTGTTTCGGACTACCGACGGTTACTGGCTGATCTCGACCTCCGAGGTCGCTCTTACAAATTTCGTCCGCGACGACATCGTGAGCGAGGGCGAACTTCCGATGCGGCTTACCGCGCTGACCCCTTGTTTTCGTTCAGAGGCGGGATCGGCAGGCCGCGACACACGCGGCATGTTCCGGCAGCATCAATTCGAGAAATGCGAGCTGGTTTCGGTAACAACGCCGGAGCAATCTCACGACGAGCACGAGCGGATGTTGTCGTGTGCCGAAGAAGTGTTCAAGCGCCTCGATCTGCCGTATCGCGTCGTGACGTTGTGCACAGGCGACATGGGGTTCGCTTCGGCCAAGACCTACGACATCGAGGTGTGGCTGCCGGGCCAGAAAACCTATCGCGAGATTTCCTCCTGCTCGGTGTGCAGCGATTTCCAGGCGCGGCGCATGAATGCGCGCTACCGGCCGAAGGAAGGCAAGGGGCCGCGCTTCGTGCACACCCTCAACGGCTCCGGCGTCGCCGTCGGCCGCGCCCTCATCGCCGTCATGGAGAACTACCAGAACGAGGACGGCAGCGTCACCGTGCCGGAGGCGCTCGCCCCCTACATGGGCGAAATAAAGCGGATCGGTAAGACGGCATGACGTGCTGCATCATCGGACCTTGTCGTTCTCGGCCCTCCGGGCCGCCGGGGATGACAGCATGGGCGTATTGCGATCCGGCTCGACCCTCGGGACAGAGCCCGGGGGCAGGCCCTCTCCCGCAAGTGGGAGAGGGGTGATGCGCATTCTCGTGACCAACGACGATGGGGTGCACGCGCCGGGCTTGAAGGTGCTGGAGGCCATCGCGCGGCAATTGTCGGACGACGTGTGGGTGATCGCGCCGGAGACGGACCAGAGCGGCGTCTCGCATTCCCTGTCGCTCAACGATCCGCTGCGGCTGCGCGAGATCTCCAGCCGCCATTTCGCCGTCAAGGGCACGCCGACCGATTGCGTCATCATGGGCACGCGCCACGTCATGAACGGCAGCCGGCCCGATCTCGTGCTGTCCGGCGTCAACCGCGGCCAGAACGTCGCCGAGGACGTCACCTATTCGGGCACGGTCGCCGGGGCCCTCGAGGGCGCCATCCTCGGCGTGCCGTCGATCGCCCTGTCGCAGGCCTACGGTCCGGGCGGGCGCGACGCGGTCAAGTGGCAATGCGCCGAGCATCACGCCGCGGGCGTCATCCGGCGCGTGCTGGACGAGGGCATCCCGCCCGGAATCGTCATCAACGTCAACTTCCCCGATTGCGAGCCGGACGCGGTGCGCGGCATCGCCGTCACGGCGCAGGGGCAGCGGGCGCAGGAGATGCTGGCCGTCGACGCGCGCGTCGACGGGCGCGGCAATCCTTACTTCTGGATCGCCTTCGCCAAGCAGCCCTCGACCCCCGGCAACGGCACCGACCTGTGGGCCATCAAGGACAACCGCATCTCGGTCACGCCGCTCCGCATCGACATGACCGACGAGCCCACCATGACGCGACTCGCGCAGGCGATCGGCGAACAGACTTAACGCTTCGTTAGTGCCTGCCGCCTAGGCTCAGTTCGGCGTCGCGTCGGGATGGTCGCCGCCGATGAAGTTTGCGTCCGCCGAGATCGAGGAACCTGCCGCCGAGCGCATCGAGGCGGCCGCTTTCGTCATGGCCCTGCGCGCCCGCGGGATCCGCGACACGGGCGTGCTCGGCGCCATGGAGCGTGTCCCGCGCGAGCTGTTCGCGCCGCGCCGCTTCGCCGACCTGTCGCGCACCGACGTGTCGCTGCCGCTGCCGTGCGGGCAGACGATGACGGCGCCCGGCACGGTCGCGGCCATGCTCGTGGCGCTCGAGGCGAAGCGCGGGCAGCGCGTGCTCGAGGTCGGCACGGGCTCCGGCTACGTGACGGCGCTGCTCGCCCGTCTCGGCTGCCGCGTTCATACGATCGAGCGTTTCGCGACGCTGGTGGACAGCGCCGGCGGGCGCTTCGCCATCGCCGGCGTCGCCGAGTCGATCGTCGCGGCGGCCGGCGACGGCCTCGCGCCCGATCTGCCGAGCGGCGGCTTCGAGCGCATCCTCCTCAACGGCGCGACCGGCACTGTCCCGGCAGCGCTCACGTCGCTGCTCGCGGCGGGTGGGCGCCTCGTCGGCGCGCTCGCCGGAAGCGGCTTCCCGCGTCTCGTGCGCATCGAGCGGCAGACCGACGGAACCTTGCGCGAGACCCTCGGCGGTCCCCTCCGACTCGGCCCGTTGGTCGCCGGGATGGCGGCTTCCCTGTGAGCTGTAGGTGAGAGCAAGCCGTTCCGGCCGATCGGAAATCGGACCGAGGGCAACGGTTGCTTAACCCGAAGGCCGCTTAAATGACGCGGAGTGAATTGCGTCATCGCTGGTGAGGTTGCGTATGAGTATCGAACGTGTGCGGACGCTGTCGCGTGTTGCGGTCATCGCCTTGATCGGTGGCCTTGCCGGCGGATGCAGCTCGGACTCGATGCGCTTCGCAGGCAACCCGTTCTCCAATCCGTTCGCATCCACGAGCCGGGTGAGCGAGCCGGGCATGACCGGGAGCATCCCGGTCGCGCCCCGCACGGCCGTGCAGTCGCAGCCGCTTCCGGCGCCGCGCCAGATGGCGGCCGCGTCCGGCCCGGTGACGGCGTCCGCCTATGCTCCCGTGATGCCGGCGAAACCCGCCCCGCTGCCGTCGTCGAACCAGCCCGTGACCAGCTCCGGCCCGGGAGGCTGGACGGCGCAGGGCGGCACGGCCGTCACGGTCGGGGCAGGTGAGAACCTCAACACGGTCGCCAACCGCTACGGCGTCCCGACCTCCGCCGTCCTGTCGGCCAACGGACTGCGCAGTGCCGCACAGGTCGGCCCGGGCCAGCAGGTGATCATCCCCGTCTACAATGCCGGCGGCGCGCAAAGCGCTGCCGCCCCGATAGGCTTGCCGGCGCCGCGGCGCCTTGAGACCCCCGTTGCGGGCAGCAAGGCCGCGGCCGCACAGCCGGGACCGCTCGGCCAGAGCTTCGGCAAGCCGGAGCCGCAAAAGCTGGCGCGAGCCGAGATCCAGCCCCTGCCGCAGGCGAAGGCGTCGATGCAGCCGCTTGCCGCGCGGCCTGAGCCGGCTCCGTCGGCGAAAGAGCCGGACCATACCGCCAGCCTGCCGAGCGCGAGCAGCTCGGATTTCCGCTGGCCGGCGCGCGGCCGGGTCATCTCGGGTTTCGGCAGCGCCGGCAACGAAGGCATCAACATCGCCGTGCCCGAGGGCACGCCGGTCAAGGCCGCCGAATCCGGCACCGTCGCCTATGCGGGCAGCGAGGTGAAGGGCTACGGCAACCTCGTGCTCATCCGCCACGACAACGGCTACGTCTCGGCCTACGCCCATAACGGCGAGATCGGCGTCAAGCGCGGCGACAAGGTCAAGCGCGGCCAGGTGGTGGCCAAGTCCGGCCAGAGCGGCAACGTCACCTCGCCGCAGCTGCATTTCGAGATCCGCAAGGGCTCGTCGCCGGTCGATCCGATCCCGTTCCTGGATAACTAACGGCATCCCTCCCTTCAGGGGAGGGCCGAGTGCGGAGCACCGGGGTGGGGTCGACGCCGTTTCAACCCAGCGTTTTGCCGAGGCGGCCGGCGAGGTCCTGGATGTATTGCCAGGCGGTGCGGCCGGAGCGCGAGCCGCGCGTCGTCGCCCATTCCAGCGCCTCGGCGCGGACCGTGTCGCGGTCGCGGTCGAGCCCGAAATGGTCCGCATAGGCGTAGACCATCTCCAGATATTCGTCCTGGCTGCATTTGTGGAAGCCGAGCCACAGCCCGAAGCGGTCCGACAGCGACACCTTCTCCTCGACCGCCTCGCCGGGATTGATGGCGGTGGAGCGCTCGTTCTCCATCATGTCGCGGGGCAGGAGATGGCGGCGGTTGGAGGTAGCGTAGAAGATCACATTTTCGGGCCGCCCCTCGATGCCGCCCTCGAGCACCGCCTTGAGCGACTTGTAGGAGGTGTCGTCGGCATCGAAGGAGAGGTCGTCGCAGAAGACGAGGAAGCGGTGCGGATCGGCCCGCAGCAGGCTCATCAGCTCGGGCAGCGTTTCGATATCCTCGCGGTGAATCTCGACCAGCTTGAGCGCGCGCGCGCCCGGGGCCGCCGCCAGCCCCTTGTTGATCTCCGCGTGCACCGCCTTGACGAGCGACGACTTGCCCATGCCGCGGGCGCCCCACAGCAGGGCATTGTTGGCCGGGAGGCCGCGCGCGAAGCGCTCGGTGTTGTCCGCCAGGGTGTCGCGCACCCGGTCGATGCCGCGCAGCAGCGTCATCTCCACCCGGTTGACCTTGACGACCGGGGCGAGGCGCCGCGCCGCCGCGTGCCAGACGAAGGCGTCGGCGGCGCTCATGTCCGGAGCCGCCGGCGGGGCGGGCGCCATGCGGTCGAGCGCGGCGGCGATGCGGGCGAGGAGGCTCGGCGCCTCCGGCCCATCAGGAGCATGATGCCGAAACGTGGACACCACTTTTCGGAAGGACGTCATGCTCAACTTCTTGGGATCGATCACGTTCATGCGTTTTGATTGGTTCAATCAGAACGCATCGTGAGCGAGGGCGGACAATTGCAGGACGTTGCTCTGATCGGGAGCCATGGGCGCGGGCTTCTTCATCTCTGAGCGTTGTTTAGCGGATTTCTCGGCGAAAAAGGATGGGGGCGGGGCGAGGCATCAGACGGCTGTGCCGACGTGCTCCATGCTCTCCAGGCATTTCAACGCCAGTTCCAGGTTGCGCAATCCCTCCTGGCCGGACACGTCCGGCTGGCGGTTGTTGATGGCGGAGTCGACGAAGTGGTCGAGCTCGAGGCGGAGGGGCTCGACGCCGCTCACCAGGAGCTGGCGGGCCATGTAGCTGCCGTCGGGCCGGTAGTCGCGGTATTCGTTGACCTGCCGTGTGATGAGGTCGGCCGCGAAATAGGCGTTCTCGGTGGTCACCTGGATGGTGCGCGTCTTGAACGGCGTCAGCCAGTTGGTGTTGATCTGCGAGAGAATGCCGGAGGTGGTGCGCATCTGTAGGAGCGCCACGTCCTCGCGTTCCGCCTTGATCGACCGCGTCACCGCATGCAGCTCGGCGATGTCCTCGCCGGTCAGCCAGCGGACGAGGTCGATGTCGTGCACGGCAAGGTCGATGACGACGCCGATCTTCGACATGCGCGGCGGGAACGGCCCGACTCGGGTGATGTGCACGGAGATGAGGCGCTCGGAGGCGAGCACCTCCTTGAGGGCGACGGCGGCCGGATTGAAGCGCTCCACATGCCCGACCATCAGGACCGTTCCGGCCGCTTCGGCCGCGTCGATGATGGCCCTGGCGCCCGGGATGTCCCCGGCGATCGGCTTCTCGACCAGCACCGCGCAGCCCGCCTCGATGCAGCGCAGCGCGACCTCGGTGTGGAGATCGGTCGGCACGGCGATGCTGACGGCCTGCACGCCCGCCTCGAGCAGCGCGTCGAGGGACGGGAAGGCGCGGCCGCCCGTGCGCTGAGCGACGGCTTCGGCCTTGGGAAAGTCGATGTCGGCCGCGCCGACGAGGGTCGCCGTCGGCAATTCGGAGAAGATGCGGGCATGAGCCTGCCCGATGACGCCCGTGCCCACGACCCCCACGCGCAACGGCAGAGTTTTCTTCACGCGTCCTCTCCAGCCGGGATGACGACCCGACGCCCGAATGCCTTCCGGGCTGCCTCGATCACGATGGCGACATCGCGCTCAACGTCTTGGAATCCATCACGTTCATGCGTCTTGACCCGAGTCGCCCAAAGCGCCTCGTCCTCTAGGCCGACGCGCCCGCCGGGGCAAGCGCCCCGCCCTTGACCCTGCCGGGTCTTTCGATCAGGAGCGATGTCATGGCTGAACCCGTCCTGGTGACCGGCGCTGCGGGATTCATCGGCTTCCACGTGGCGAAGCGCCTCGTCGAGGGCGGGCAGCGCGTCCTCGGCTTGGACAACCTCAACGCCTATTACGACCCGGCCGTGAAGCGCGACCGCCTGGCGGCCTTGCCGAGGGACGGCCGCTTCACGTTCGAGCAGCTTGATCTCGGCGACCGCGCCGCCCTGGCCGGCCTGTTCGAGCGCCATCGCTTCCCGTTGGTCATCCACCTCGCCGCCCAGGCGGGCGTGCGCTATTCCGTGGACAACCCGCCCGCCTACGCCGACGCCAACCTCTCGGGCTTTACCAACGTGCTCGAGGGATGCCGCCAGCATGGCTGCCGCCACCTCGTCTATGCGTCGTCGTCCTCGGTCTACGGGGCCAACACGCGGCTGCCGTTCCGCACCTCCGACAATGTCGACCATCCCTTGAGCTTTTACGCGGCGACCAAGAAGGCCAACGAGCTGATGGCCCATACCTACGCGCATGTCTTCGGCCTGCCGACGACGGGCTTGCGCTTCTTCACCGCCTATGGGCCGTGGGGCCGTCCGGACATGGCGATGTGGTTGTTCGCCAAGGCCATCTTCGCCGGCGAGCCGGTGCGCCTGTTCAAGGACGGCCGCATGCGCCGCGACTACACCTATATCGACGACGTGGTCGATGCGATCGCCGGCCTCGTCGGGCATATCCCGGCGCCCGATCCGACCTGGTCCGGCGACGCGCCGAACCCGGCGACCAGCCCGGCGCCGTGGCGGGTCTACAATATCGGCAACACCACGGCGCTCGAGACGTCCTACGTCCTCGGATTGCTGGAGGAGGCAATCGGCCGCAAGGCCGTGCGCGAGGCTCTGCCGATGCAGGCCGGCGACGTGCCCGACACCTGCGCCGACATCTCCGACCTGACGGCGGCCATCGGTTTCCGGCCGAAGACGGCGATCGAGGACGGCGTCGAGCGGTTCGTCGCCTGGTTCCGGGACTACCATCGCCTTTGACCTGACGATGCTCAGCGGCCCGGGCTCTCCCAATCGAGCGAGCGGGCCACGGCGCGGGTCCAGGCGTCGTAGAGGCGTTCGCGATCGGCGGCGGCCATGGCCGGCTGCCAGCGCCTGTCGACGCTCCAGTTGCGGGCGAGATCGTCGGTGCCGCTCCAGAAGCCGATCGCGAGGCCGGCCGCGTAGGCGGCGCCGAGCGCGGTCGTCTCCGCCACCTTCGGCCGCACCACCGGCACGTCCAGGATGTCGGCCTGGAACTGCATGAGGAGCTCGTTGACGACCATGCCGCCGTCGCAGCGCAGCTCCGCAAGCGCGATGCCGGTATCCTTCACCATCGCCTCCAGCACTTCGCGGGTCTGAAAGGCGGTCGCCTCCAGCGCTGCGCGTGCCAGGTGACCCTTGCCGGCAAAGCGCGTCAGCCCGCCGATCAGGCCGCGCGCGCCCTCGTTCCAGCGGGGCGCGTAGAGCCCGGAGAAGGCCGGCACGATCACGGTTCCGCCGTTGTCCGGCACCGATCGCGCGAGCCCCTCGATATCGGCGCTGGCGGCGATCAGGCCGAGATTGTCGCGCAGCCATTGCACGAGGGCGCCGGCGATGGCGATGGAGCCCTCGAGCGCGTAGACCGGCTTCGC
>DASQLE010000371.1:0-2236 GCA_035630175.1 Beijerinckiaceae bacterium | reverse complement strand
GGTTATAGGGCACAGCAGCGAGTTGCTCGTGATTCCTAAAGAGCTCATCGATGTAGGTCTGCGCGGTTTCAACTACACGCGTTCTATCTGGAACTACCGTCTTGCTGATTGGCCGCGGACATTACCGACGTCGGCTCCGGGCCCGAGGTAGATGTCCGAACCGTTCGGTTCCGCTGCAACCTCCGAAGGCCACTCCCGGATCGACTAGAAATCTCATCGGGAACGAGCTTTGATCCTCACCAACCCAGCACCAGCCCGGTTACGTCCCCGAGGTGAGCAATGAGCCGTTCTGTGCGCGTCGTCGATCTCAGCATGCCGATCGCTCCGCACTTCCGCTGGGGTCCCGAAATCGAGGTGAAGGGAGATATCGGCGCCGGGGACTCGTTCCGAGTGACGCGGCTCGCGACCACCTGCCATGGCTTCACCCACGTCGACGCCATGGCGCATTTCGTGGCCGCGGGGCCGACTATCGAGGCGACCCCCCTCGACCGGGTCGTCGGGCCGTGCCGGGTTCTCGATCTGCGCGACGTGGCGCCGAACACGGCCCTGGGGCCTGAGCTTCTTGCCGCGGCCGACCCGGGCGGCGCGGAAGGGGAGCTATTGCTGCTGTCAACCGCGTGGAACGACAAGCGCGACTACACGAGCCCGGCGTTCTGGACAGATGCTCCCTACGTCACCCGCGAGGGCGCGGAATGGCTTCTCGGGCGCAAGCCGCGCGCGGTCGCGTTCGACTTCCCGCAAGACTTCACCATCCGCCTTCTCCTCGACGGTGTTATGGCGCCTCGGCACGAACACGTTACGCACGACGTCCTGCTCGTCGCCGGCGTGACGCTGATAGAATACCTTGTCAACACGAGGGAGATCGCAGGGCCGCGCACTTTCCTCTGCGCCGCGCCGCTCAAGATCCCGAACGCCGACGGCGCGCCAGCGCGCGTGTTCGCGATTGAGGGGCTCGGACTCTAGAGGGAGGCCAACGTGATGGGACGGCTCGCGGGTCGAACGGCAATCGTCACGGGAGGCGCTGGCGGCATCGGTGCCGCGACGGCCCGGCTCTTCTGCGAGGAAGGCGCGCGCGTGGCCCTTGTCGACAGGGACGAGGAAGCGATCGGGGCGGCCTGCGCTGAGATCCGAGACTCCGTCGTCGGAGCCGAGACGCTCGGCATCGTAGTCGACCTGGCAAACGAGGCGGCTGCCGCTGAGGTCGTTGCGCGCACGCTTGCCGCATTCGGCGGCCTTGACGTGCTCGTGAACAACGCCGGCGTCCGCAGCTATGAGCCGCTCGCCGAGGCAAAGGCCGAGACCTGGCGCGACATCATCGCCGTCAACCTCTTGAGCTACGCCTACCTGTCTCGCGAGGCGCTGCCGCGGCTGCGCGCCTCGGGGCGGGGCAGCATCGTCAACGTGTCGTCGACCCATGCCTTCAACCCGCGGGCCGGCATGGGGCAGTACGACGTGACGAAGGCCGGCATCGTGTCCATGACGCGCACCCTGGCGTTCGAGGAGGCCGAGCACGGGGTGCGGGCGAACGCCGTCTGCCCCGGCGCAACCTTCACGCCGTTCCATGCGCGCCGCGCGGCGGCGCTCGGCCGCTCGCAAGCCGACATCGACCGCGAGGCGGCGACGACTTGCCTGATGCGCCGCTGGGCCGAGCCGCGCGAGATCGCCTACCCGATCCTATGGCTCGCCTCCGACGAGGCATCCTACATCACCGGGGCGGCGCTCATGGCCGACGGCGGAAGGCTTGTCGTCTAGAACGCGGGCATGCTGTCGCCGGGGCTTCGCAGCATCGCGCTATCCTGGCCCGAGCCGGCGCCGCCAGGCGTCTGTGCTTAGGACGTCGCGGTTGAGGAGACCCGGCGGTGCCTCGCCGCGCTTCACGGCGAGCACCGCGCGCACGTCGGCGGCGCCGTTGCCGGCGAGGCACTCGTCCGTAAAGCACAGGGCATGCGGCGTCACGATGACGTTTTCGAGGGTCAGGATCGGCTCGTCGGCGGGCGTGGGCTCGACCTCGAACACGTCGAGCCCGGCCCCGGCGATCCGCCCCGCGGCGAGGGCTTCGTAGAGCGCGCGCTGATCGACGATCGGCCCGCGCGCGGTGTTGATGAGGTAGGCGGTCTGCTTCATGAGCGCGATCAGGCGCGCGCCGACGAGCCCTCGCGTTGCCGCGCTCAAGGGGACGCTGACCGACAGGAAATCCGCGTCCCGGAACAGCGTCTCGATGTCGACGAGCTCCGCT
>DASQLE010000370.1:0-3915 GCA_035630175.1 Beijerinckiaceae bacterium | reverse complement strand
GTTGGCCAGAACTGGGAGCGGGCCGCGCTGATCAAGGCGCGGCCCGTCGCCGGCGACCTCGCCCTCGGCGAGCGCTTCCTCAAGGATCTCGCGCCGTTCATCTGGCGCAAGTATTTCGACTTCGCCTCGATCGCCGACGTTCACGCCATGAAGCGGCAGATCCACGCGGTGCGCGGGCACGACGAGATCGCCGTCGCCGGTCACGACATCAAGCTCGGACGCGGCGGCATCCGCGAGATCGAGTTCTTCGTGCAGACGCAGCAGCTCGTCTTCGGCGGCCGGCGCCCCGCCCTGCGCGGGCAACGTACCCTCGACATGCTCGTCGCGCTCCACCACGAGGGTTGGATCACGCCGGAGGCGCGCGACGAGCTGACCGACGCCTACCGCTTCCTTCGCTCGATCGAGCACCGCCTGCAGATGGTCGCGGACGAGCAGACGCAGCGGCTTCCGTCCGACCCCGAGGCGCTGGCGCGGTTTGCCAAGTTCTGCGGCTTTGCCAACCTTAAAGCCTTCGAGAAAGCTCTGTGCGGTCACGCGCACAAGGTCCAGGCGCATTACGCGCTGCTGTTCGAGGAGGGCGCCGACCTCGCCTCCGAGGTCGGCAGCCTTGTCTTCACCGGCACGGCCGACGACCCGGAAACGCTCGAGACGCTGCGCCGGCTCGGGTTCCGCAACCCGGAAGAGGCGGCGGAGACCGTGCGCGGCTGGCATTTCGGCCGCCGGTCAGCGGTAACGAGCCCGCGGGCGCGTGAGGTGCTCACGGAACTGGTGCCCCCCTTGCTCGCCGCGCTCGGCGGCACCGCCGACCCGGATGGAGCGCTGCTCGCGCTCGACCGCGCCTTCGGACGCATGCCGGCGGCTGTCGAGCTCTTGACCATCCTCAAGTCCCACGATCGCCTGCGCCTGCTCTTCGCCGATCTTCTCGGCACGGCGCCACGCCTCGCCGACACCGTGGCGCAGGCGCCGCACGTCCTCGACGCCGTCATCGATCCGGCCTTCGTCGAGCCGGTCAACGACGAGGAGCGGGTCGAGGCGCGGGTGCGCGGCCTCATCGGCCAACCCCAGCATTTCGAGGATTTCCTTGACCGCGTGCGGGACGCGGCGCGCCAGATCCGCTTCCTCGCCGGGGCGCGCCTCCTGTCCGGCATCTTCTCGCCCGAGCAGGCCGGCAGAGCCTATGCGGCCATCGCCGACGCCATCATCCGGGCATGCCTCGAGGCGGTGCGCGCTGCCTTCGAGGCCGATCACGGCACGCTGCCGGGCAGCCGCATCGCCGTGCTCGGCCTCGGCCGGCTCGGCACCCGTGAGCTGACGGCCGGTTCGGATCTCGACCTCGTCGTGATCTACGATTTCGATCCCGACCGGCGCGAGAGCTCGGGACCGCGCCGGCTCGATGCCGTTGTCTACTATACCCGGCTGACGCAGCGGCTGGTCGCGGCGCTGACCGCCCCGACCCGGCGCGGCCGCCTTTACGAGGTCGATCTGCGTCTGCGTCCGCAGGGCGGCAAGGGACCGGTCGCGGTCCAGTTCGACGGTTTTCGCACCTATCAGCGCGCCGAGGCCGAGCTGTGGGAGCACATGGCGTTGACGCGCGCCCGTGCGGTCGCCGGGGACGCGACGTTCGGCGCCGAGGTCTCGCAGGCGATCGCCGAGATCGTCAGTCTGAAGCGGGAACCGAAGGGGGTAGCGACCGAAGTCCGCGCCATGCGCGAGCTGATCGCCCGCGAGAAGGGTGACGGTGACCCCTGGGACGTCAAGCTCGCCGCCGGCGGGCTCACCGACATCGATTTCCTCGCGCAGGCGCTGACCTTGTCCCACGCTGCCGCCCATCCCTCCCTCGCCGGCTTGCCGGCGGAGGCGACCCTCGCCGAAGCGGCGGAGGCCGGTTTGATCGAGGAGGCTCAGGCGCGCGTCCTCGCTCAGGCGCACATCTTGCTCAACGACGTGTTCCAGTGGCAGCGCCTGACGATCGAAGGCCCGTTCGAGGCCGCGTCGGTGCCGCCGGCCATCCTGCGCCGGGTCGCCAACGCCGTCGGCCGGCCGGATGCGGCGACGCTGCTCGCCGACCTCCGCGAGACGCAGAGCGCCGTGCGTGAGGTCTTCGACAAGATGCTGGATCACGATGCGTCTTGATTGATCGAAACGCGTGAACGTGATCATCCTTTTTCGGCCGTGTTGATGAAGTGGCGAGACGCAATTTCATTGAGCGCACGGCAGGGGTCGCGACAAGCGAAGGCGAGATGGTGAGGACTCTTGGCCTGATCGGCGGCATGAGTTGGGAGAGCACCGCTCTCTACTATCGCCACCTCAACGAACTCGCTCGCGAGCACCTGGGCGGCCTGCATTCCGCAAAGCTCCTCCTGTGGTCGTTCGACTTTGCCGAAGTCGCCGAGCATCAGCACGCGGGCGACTGGGAGGGTGCGACGGCACTCATGATTGAGGCGGCCCAGCGCCTGCGCGCAGGCGGGGCCGAGGCGCTCGTGATCTGCACCAACACGATGCACCTGATGGCCGACGCGGTGGAGCAGGCGTCAGGTCTTCCCGTGCTCCATATCGCGGACGCGACAGCAGAGGCGATCAAGCGGGCGGGCTGCCGTCGTCCTTTGCTGCTTGCCACCCGCTTTACCATGGAGCAGCCGTTTTACGTCGAGCGCCTGCGCGAGCGACACGGGATCGAGGCGGTGGTGCCGGGAGAGGCTGACCGTGCTGTGGTGCACCGAATTATCTACGAGGAACTATGCCGCGGTATCGTCCTCCCTGGATCGAAGGCGGCCTACCTTGCCGTGATCGAGCGGGCGCGGCAGCAGGAGGATGTAGATGGCGTCATCCTCGGCTGCACTGAGATCACGATGCTGATTGGGGGAAGCGACCTGGACGTGCCCGTCTTCGACACGACGCGCCTTCACGCTGAGAGCGCCATGGCCTTTGCCGTGGATCGCTCCCGGGTGCCGGCCAGGGATGCTGCTGAATAAACTTGCCCTTCACCGCGCGGCCCTGCGCGTTTGCGGACGTTGTGTCCGACGACGTGCCTTTCGGGATCATGCTCGTGATCAGTGGATCATCTCCGAGGCCGCCAGCATGGCCACCTTGGACAGGGGCTTCATCGGCAGGTGCACCATGACGATGGTGCCGACCCCTTCCTGCGAGCGGATGCGGAGGCTCCCGCCATGCAGCTCGCACAGCGAGCGGGCGATGGCGAGCCCAAGGCCCGATCCCTTGTAGGTCTTGCTGAATTCGGTCTCGACCTGCTCGAAGGGGCGGCCGAGCTTGCCGAGCGCCCCGCGCGGAATGCCGATGCCGGTATCCTCGACGTAGAGGTTGACGCCTGTGGCGGCGCGGCGCATGCGCAGCGCCACCGTTCCGCCCGCGCCCGTGAACTTGACCGCGTTCTGCAAGAGGTTGACGAGGATCTGCTGCAGGGCGCGCTCGTCGGCCGAGATCGTGAAGCCCGGCAACCCGTCGACGACGATGGAGAGGGCCTTGGAGCGGGCCAGTTCCGAGACGAGCTTCGTCGCTCGCGCCACCACTTGATCGAGCACGACGGGCTTGCGGGCGAGATCGATGCGTCCGGCCTCGATGCGCGACATGTCGAGGATGTCGTTGATGACCGACAGCAGGTATTGCCCGCTCGAGCGGATGTCGTGGCAATACTCCGCGTATTTATCGCAGCCGATCGGACCGAACATGCCGCCTTCCATGACCTCGGCGAAGCCGATGATGGCGTTGAGCGGCGTGCGCAGCTCGTGGCTCATGTTGGCGAGGAATTCCGACTTGGCGCGGTTGGCGCTTTCGGCTTGCGCTTTCTGGTCGAGGTAGCGCTCGGCGAGGTCGGCGAGCTGCTGCGCCTGCGTCTCGAGCGTCTGGCGCGACTTCTTGAGATCGCTGACCGTGGCGATCAGCCGGCGCTCGGAATCG
>DASQLE010000369.1:0-22648 GCA_035630175.1 Beijerinckiaceae bacterium | reverse complement strand
CCAGATCCTCGTCGCAGCGCAGAGCTCGCGCCAGGGCGCGGGCGATCTGCGCCACCTCGATCGAATGCGTCAGCCTGGTGCGATAGTGGTCGCCTTCATGCGCGACGAAGACCTGCGTCTTGTGCTTCAGGCGGCGAAAGGCCGAGGAATGGATGATGCGGTCGCGGTCGCGCTGGAACTCGCTCCGCGTCGGTGAGGCGGCCTCGGGGTAGAGGCGCCCCCGACTCTCGGCCGGGTTGCAGGCGTAGGGCGCCGTCCATCGCTCGCCGAACGGCCGCATGGGGCCTCCAGGTTGAAGCCGAAGCTCGCGGCACTTACCTTTGCGTTAAGGGATCTGGCAAGCTGGACAGGGTTATGAGCGCAATCAGCCTCACGGAACGGGCGGCGCGGCGCATCAACGAGATCATGGGCGGCGAGCCGTCCGGGTCGATGCTGCGCATCAGCGTCAACGGCGGCGGCTGCTCCGGCTTCCAATACGCCTTCGATATCGCGCAGACGCAGGGGGCGGACGACATCGTCGTCGAGCGTGACGGCGCCACCGTGCTGGTCGATCAGGTCTCGCTTCCCTTCCTGGAGGGCTCGACCATCGATTTCGTCGACGACCTGATCGGTCAGTCCTTCAAGATCGAGAATCCGCACGCGACGGCATCGTGCGGCTGCGGAACGTCGTTTTCCGTGTGAGCTTCGACCGGACTGGCGTGCATCGCGAGACGAGGTCGCGTAACCAGCCCCGACATCACGAGGGGATCCGCATGGCCATGGGTGCTCACCGCCGCCGGCGACGCGCGGCGGCTCTTGCCGCTTTGTCCGTCATCGCCGTTGCGGCCTCGGGCCTGTCGAGCCCGCGCATCGGCGACCTCCGCCTGTCCACGCCGGAAGGCGCGCTCGAGATCGGCGCCGTCCGCACGAATACGACCTGGCTCGGAGTCGCCCTGGCGCAGGCCGCCGACGCGACGCTGGAGAACGTGACGTTCGACGTGGGCGGCATCACCTACCGATTGCCGCGAGTCGCGTTTTCAGGGTCCAACCTGTCGCGCGCCGATCTCGTCGCCCTGTTCGCTTCCCGCGACGCAGCCGGCGCGAGCCTCGCCCGTTTATCGGCCCGCGAGGTCAGCATTCCGGAGCTCAGGATCGAACAGGCATCCGCCGGCGGCAGGCAGGTCACCGTTTATCGCGACCTCGTCGCCCGCGACATCGTCGACGGGCGCATCGCCTCGCTCACCAGCGGCGGCGCGACCCTGGAGATGACCGGCGCCAAGGTCGGCATGGCTAAGGGCAGCGCCGGACCCATGGTCGTCCGGAGCCTTGATCTCGCCTATGCGGCGGAGCTGTATGGCCGGACGGCGGTGTCGCCGACGATTGAGGCACGAACCGTATACGCCTCCTTCGCGCTCGACGAGCTCGCCATCAGCGAGCCCAACGGCGCCGAAGTCCGCATCGCGCGCCTGTCCGGCACGGATTTCAAGGCGCGGCCGTCGGCAACCTCGTGGGGCGACTCCATGCGCATCCTCGGCGAGGCGCAGGACATCGAGAACGCCTCGCCCGCCGAGCGCTCCCGCCTGTTCGGCATCCTCGCGGACCTGTTCGAGTCCTTCGAGCTGGGATCGACGGAGGCGACCGGCATCGAGATCCGCAATGCGAGGGCCAAGGAGCCGGCAGTCGGCCGCATCGCCCGGCTCGCCGTCGTGGGGGGCGGTTCGCAGCAGCCGGCGGAGGCCCGCGCCGAGGGCCTGGAGATCTTGTCGAACAACGGCACGGCTCGCATCGCGGCGGTCACCTTCGCGGGATTTTCCGCACGCGACGCGTTGCAGGGCTTGAAGGGCTTAGGCGATCAACCGGCCGGGAAGCTCGGTCCGGCCGATCTGCGCAAGCTCGTTCCGACGATCGGCACGGTGCGCCTCACCGGCCTCGACGTGGACGCGAAATATGCGGATCTGCCGAATGACAAGGCGAAAGCAGCCGGGGCCGACACCATCCGCTTCGCCATCCGGGGCATCGAGATGACGGCAGACAAGCCGATCGACGGCGTCCCGACGAACCTGCGCTTGGCGTTCGAGAACGTCACCTTCGCAGTGCCGCCGAACGCGCAGGACGACGCGCTCAAGACGCTGGCCGCTCTCGGCTACGGCGCGCTCGACCTGTCCCTCGTCACTGCCGCGAGCTGGAACGAGGCCGGCAACGAGTTTGTCGTCCGCGAGGTGTCGGTGCGCGGCGCCGATATGGGCAGCGCCGTCGTGCGCGGCGTCCTCGCCGACGTCGGCCGCGACGTGTTCAACCCGGACGGCGCTGTCGCCGCCGCCGCGCTCGTCGGCGCGCGCGCCCGCAACGTGCATCTCACGATCGAGAACAAGGGGTTGTTCGAGCGCGTCATCGCCGCGGAATCCCGCAAGGGGAAGAAGTCGCCGGAGGACCTCCGCCGCGAATACGGCATGGCGGCCGCCGTCGCCGTGCCGGCCATGCTCGGCAACGCGCCGGCCGCGAAGACGCTCGGTCAGGCGGTGGCGCGCTTCATCGCCAAGCCCGGTCGGCTGACGATCTCGATGATTGCCAAGGACCCGGCCGGCCTCGGCATCGCCGACCTCGCCGCAACGGCGGAGCCGGCCGCCATCCTCGACAAGCTCGAGATCACCGCCACCGCCGAGTGATCTCGCCTCCGGGGTGGAGGTCGGAAAGTCAGAGCTCGAGCCTGCCGTTCGGCTGAAGCGTTCATACAGAGCTTCTTCCGTCAGCGTCGACGCTCGACGCCTGCGACCCCCACCCGGCTCGGCCTTCGGCCGAGTCCGCCCTCCCCGCAAGGAGGAGGGAAAGGTGCTCGGTTTGCGGGCGGATATGATGCGATCTCAACGACGGCGCAGGCTTTCGTGGCGCAACCGGCGAAAGCCTGCTTACACTGCCGCGGGCTGAGGATCCGTGACGCTCCAGCAAGGGAGGATGCCGTGAGAGGACTCGCACGCTTTTTGCTCGCCACAGCCGTATTCGCATTCACGACCGCAGGCGCCGATGCGCAGGACAGCGGCATGAAGAAATGGACCAAAGGGAAAGGCTGGGGCTGGGTCTGGGGTCCGCAGGACGAGGTCGGGAACCTCAACGAGATGACCGACGCCAGCCGCCTTGCAGCGCTCAAGCTCGTGACACAAGGCAGGACATACGACCTCGGCCTTCCCTATGACCGTTCCTCCTATAAATGGCCGGGCCACAGCCCCGGCGAAGTCATCAGCTTCCGCTCGCCTCTCGGCGTGCGAAGCCAGAAGGACCTTCCCTTCACGACGCCGGAGGGCGGCAACACCGGCATCACGGCCTGGCATTCGAACGCGATCTTCATGAACGACAACGTCGCCACGCAGATCGACGGTCTCGGACACATCACCCATGGACCGAAGAACGAGTTCTATAACGGCTTCACGTCCGAGGAATGGGGCGGCGATTTCGGCGTGCGCAAAGCCGACGTGACGACGATCCCGCCGATCGTCGCACGCGGCGTGCTCGTCGATGTCGCGGGCTTCAAGAACATGGAGGCTCTGCCCTCGTCCTATGAGATCACCGTCGAGGACATCGAGGGCGCCCTGAAGGCGCAGAGCATCGACGTGACGCCCGGCACGGTCGTCCTGTTGCGCACGGGAACAGCTCGCTATTGGGGCGCCAACGGCAGCGATCATGCCAAGATCGGCCAGCATGATTCCGCAGGCGTCGGCCTCACGGCGGCGAAGTGGCTCGTCGAGCAGAAGGGCGCGCTAGCATTGGGATCGGATACGTCCGGCTTGGAATACGTGCCTCCCAAACCGGCCGATTCGCAGGCGGTGGGCGGCAGCTTCAACCCGGTTCACGTGTATCTGCTCGTTCAGCAGGGCGTGCACATCATGGAGTTCCACAACCTCGAGCGGCTGGCGGCAGACCGCGTCTTCGAGTTCGCCTATGTCGCGACCACCAACGCCATCCGCGGCACGGTCGCCGGCACCGCTCTTCGCCCGCTCGCGCTTCGCTAGCGGCCAGGCTGGGCAAGCTCGGAACGTCGCGACGGCGGAGTGAGGCGCGCCGCCCTCCCCCCTGCGAGGGGAGGGTTAAGGCGCTACCCCTGCGCTTCGACGACCGCAACCGCCGTGAGGTTGACGATGCCGCGCGCCGTCACGGAAGGGGTCAAGACGTGCGCCGGCTTGGCCGGCCCGATCAGGATCGGCCCGACCGGCAGCGCGTCCGCCAGGATCTTGATGAAGTCGAAGGCGATGTTGGCAGCGTCGAGATTCGGCATGATGAGGACGTTCGCCTCGCCCTTCAGGCGCGAGCCCGGATAGATGCGCTCGCGGATCATCTCGGACAGGGCCGTGTCGGCGGACATCTCGCCGTCGACCTCGAGGCCGGGCGCCCGCTCGTCGAGCAGGGCCAACGCGTCGCGCATCTTGCACGCCGAGGGGGTGTCGGACGATCCGAAATCGCCGTGCGAGATGAGCGCGATCTTGGGGACGATGCCGAAGCGCTGCACGTGGTCGGCGCAGGCGATCGTCATATCGGCGATCTCACCGGCGCTCGGTTCGACCTGCACATGCGTGTCGGCGAGAAAATACGCGCCCTTGCCCGTGATGACCAGGCTCAGCGCCGCGAACTCGCGCGCGCCGGGGGCGAGCCCGACGATGTCCTTGATGTGCTTGAGCGACGTCTCGAAGCGGCCCTCCAGCCCGCAGATCAGGGCGTCGACATCGCCGCGCTTCAGCGCCAGGGCGCCGATCACCGTCGTGTCGGTGCGCACGAGCGTGCGCGCCGCATCGGGCGTGATGCCTTTGCGGCCGGCCACCTCGATATAGGCGCCGACATAATCGCGATAGCGCGGATCGTCCTCGGGGTTGACGAGCTCGAAATCGCGACCCGGCACGATCGACAGGCCGAAGCGCTTCACGCGCGCCTCGATCACGGACGGACGGCCGATCAAGATCGGCTTGGCCAGCCCTTCCTCGAGGACGACCTCGACCGCACGCAGCACGCGCTCGTCCTCGCCCTCCGCGTAGAGGACCCGTTTCGGGTTCTCCTTGGCGCGGGTGAAGAGCGGCTTCATGATGAAGCCGGTGCGGAAGACGAAGCGGATCAGCGAATCGGCATAGGCTTTGATGTCCTCGAGCGGGCGCGTGGCGACGCCGCTGTCCATGGCCGCCTTGGCGACGGCCGGCGCGATGCGCAGGATGAGGCGCGGGTCGAAAGGGCTCGGAATGAGCGACTCGGGGCCGAAGGGGGGCGCCTCGCCGCCATAGGCGCGCGCGACGACTTCCGATGGCGTCTCGCGCGCGAGGCCGGCGATAGCCATGACGGCAGCGGCCTTCATATCCTCGTTGATGGCGGAGGCGCCGACATCGAGGGCGCCGCGGAAGATGTAGGGGAAGCAGAGGACGTTGTTGACCTGGTTCGGGAAATCCGACCGGCCCGTGCAGATCAGGGCGTCGGGCCGCGCCGCGCGCGCCACGTCCGGCATGATCTCGGGGTTCGGATTGGCGAGCGCCATGATCAGCGGGCGGGGCGCCATGCGCTTGACCATATCGGCCTTGAGCACGCCGCCGGCGGAGACGCCGAGGAACACGTCGGCGTCCGCGATGACGTCCGCCAGCTTGCGGGCGTCCGTGCGCTGCGCATAGGCCGCCTTCCAGCGGTCCATGAGGGTCGGCCTGCCCTCGTAGACGACGCCGTCGATGTCGGTGACCCAGATGTTCTCGCGGCGGGCGCCGAGCGAGACGAGCAGGTTGAGGCAGGCCAGCGCCGCGGCCCCTGCCCCCGAGGTGACGATCTTCACCGCGGCGAGATCCTTGCCGGCGAGTTGCAGAGCATTGATGACGGCGGCGCCGACGATGATGGCGGTGCCATGCTGGTCGTCGTGGAACACCGGGATGGCCATGCGGCTCTTCAGGCGCTCCTCGATCTCGAAGCATTCGGGAGCCTTGATGTCCTCGAGGTTGATGCCGCCGAAGGTCGGCTCGAGCGCCGCGACCACATCGACGAGCCGAGCGACGTCCTTTTCGGCCACCTCGATGTCGAACACGTCGATGCCGGCGAACTTCTTGAAGAGCACCGCCTTGCCTTCCATGACGGGCTTCGAGGCGAGCGGGCCGATATCGCCGAGGCCGAGCACGGCGGTGCCGTTGGTGACGACCGCGACGAGGTTCTGCCGGGCGGTCAGGGTGGCGGCTTCAGCCGGGTCGGCGGCGATCGCCTCGCAGGCGACGGCGACGCCCGGCGTGTAGGCGAGCGCAAGGTCGCGCTGGTTGCCCAGCGGCTTGGTCGGCTGGACCTCGATCTTTCCGGGCCGCGGGTTACGGTGGTAGAACAGCGCGCTAGAGCGAAGCTCGTCCGATACGTCGGCCATGGAACGTCCCCTCCCCTTCTTGGGACCTTTGTAGCGCGACCGCGGGGCCGGCGTTAATAGGCCGGAGCAAAAGAACCGCCTCCTCGGGGCTATTTCTCCGGCAGGTTCAGGCGGACGTGCAATTCGCGAAGCTGTTTCGGGGTCACCTCGGAGGGGGCGCCGAGGAGGAGGTCCTCCGCCCGCTGGTTCATGGGGAAGAGCGTCACCTCGCGCAGGTTGATGGCGCCGACCAGCAGCATGACGAGGCGGTCGATCCCGGCCGCCATGCCGCCATGCGGCGGGGCGCCGTATTGGAAGGCGCGATACATGCCGCCGAAGCGCTCGACGACCTCGCTCTCGCCATAGCCGGCGATCTCGAAGGCCTTGACCATCGTGTCCGGGCGATGGTTGCGGATGCCCCCGGAGGCGACCTCGTAGCCGTTGCAGACCATGTCGTATTGCACGGCGCGCAAGGCCAGGATGCGGTCCTTGTCCGAGGCATCGAGGGCCATGAAGGCGGCGTGCTCGATATTCGGCATGGAGAACGGGTTGTGCGAGAAGTCGATTGTCTTCTCCTCCTCGTTCCACTCGTACATCGGGAAGTCGGTGATCCAGCAGAAGGCGAACTGGTCCTTGTCGCTCAAGGCCAGATCGTCGCCGATGCGCGCGCGCGCCTTGCCGGCGAGCGCCGCCGCCTTGCCGGCCTCGCCGGCCGCGAAGAACACCGCATCGCCGCCCTTGACGCCGGACGCCCGTGCGATCGCCGCCTGCACCTCGGCCGGGATGAACTTGGCGATCGGCCCCTTGCCGGACAGCTGCCCGCCCTCGTCCTCGAAAACGACGTAGCCGAGGCCGGGGGCGCCCTCCCCCCTCGCCCACTCGTTGAGCTTGTCGAAGAACGAGCGCGGCTGGCTCGCCGCTCCGGTCGCCGGGATGGCGCGCACGACCCCGCCCGACTTGATGACGTTCTTGAAGGCGTTGAAGGTCACCTCGTCGCGCGCGAATTGATCGCTCACGTCGGCGATGACGAGCGGGTTGCGCAAGTCCGGCTTGTCGGAGCCGTATTTCAGCATCGCCTCGGCATAGGGGATACGCGGAAACGTCTCCGTCACCGATTTGCCGCCGGCGAATTCGACGAAGGTGTCGCGCAGGACCGGCTCCATCGTGCGGAACACGTCTTCCTGCGTGACGAAGCTCATCTCGAGGTCGAGCTGGTAGAATTCGCCGGGCAGCCGGTCGGCGCGCGGATCCTCGTCGCGGAAGCAGGGCGCGATCTGGAAATAGCGGTCGAAGCCGGCGACCATGAGGAGCTGCTTGAATTGCTGCGGCGCCTGCGGCAGCGCGTAGAAATGTCCGGGATGCAGGCGCGAGGGCACCAGGAAATCGCGCGCCCCCTCCGGCGAGGAGGCCGTCAGGATCGGCGTCTGGAACTCGAAGAAGCCTTGTCCTTTCATGCGCCGGCGCAGCGAGTCGATCACCGCCGTGCGGGTCATGATGTTCTGATGCAGCCGCTCGCGCCGAAGATCGAGGAAGCGGTACTTCAGGCGCGTCTCCTCCGGATACTCCTGTTCGCCGAAAACCGGGATCGGCAGCTCAGCCGCCGGGCCGAGCACCTCAAGGTCGGTGATGAAGACCTCGACCATCCCGGTCGGCAGGTCGGGGTTCTCGGTGCCGGGCGGACGCTTGCGCACGGTGCCGTCGATGCGCACGACCCATTCGGAGCGAGCGCTCTCGGCGAGCTTGAAGGCTGGCGAATCCGGGTCGGCCACGCATTGCGTCAGGCCGTAATGGTCACGCAGGTCGATGAACAGGACGCCGCCATGATCGCGGATGCGGTGGCACCAGCCGGACAGGCGCACGGTCTCGCCGACATGGTCCTCGCGCAGCGCGCCGCAGGTGTGGGTCCGGTATCGGTGCATGGGAAAGGGGCCTTTTGGATTCGGGGCACCATTCACGCGAGGTGCGGCATGTCAAGGCTGGGCGGCACCGGGTATCGCCTCGGCAAATGTTCGTGTAAGGCTCGCCTCGCATCAGCGAAAAATGGGGGGCAGCAGGATGGCGGTGACGCCCGGGGGCGGGGGCATTTCTGGAGTGGCGGCGGGCGGGGCGGGTCATGCACGAGCCGACGCCTAGGGCCAAGCCGGAGCCGCAGCTCGACAAGGCGGCCACCGGCATCGACGGTCTCGACGAGATCACGCTCGGCGGCCTGCCCGCCGGGCGGCCGACGCTCATCTGCGGCGCCGCCGGCTGCGGCAAGACCCTGCTCGGCATGACGTTCCTGGTCAACGGCGCGACGCTCTACGGCGAGCCCGGCGTCTTCATGAGCTTCGAGGAGACGGCGGATGATCTCGCCGCCAACGTCGCCTCGCTCGGCTACGACGTGCCGGGCCTGATCGCCGACAAGAGGCTCGTCATCGACCATGTGCGCGTCGAGCGCAGCGAGATCGAGGAAACGGGCGACTACGACCTCGAAGGTCTGTTCGTCCGGCTCGACTACGCCATCAAGCAGGTCGGGGCGAAGCGCGTCGTGCTCGATACGATCGAGGCGCTGTTCTCGGGCCTCGACAACACCGCGATCCTGCGCGCCGAGTTGCGCCGCCTGTTCGGCTGGCTCAAGGAGCGCGGCGTTGCGGCTGTGATCACGGCCGAGCGCGGCGATGGGCAGCTCACGCGGCACGGGCTCGAGGAATACGTCTCCGACTGCGTCATCCTGCTCGACAACCGGGTTGTCGACCAGATCACCACGCGCCGGCTGCGCGTCGTCAAGTATCGCGGTTCGGCGCACGGCACCAACGAATACCCCTTCCTCGTCGACGAGCAGGGTATTTCCGTCCTTCCTGTCACCTCGGCGGGCCTCGGTCACGACACCTCCAATACCGTCGTGTCGAGCGGCATCTCCGGTATCGACGCCATGCTCGGCGCCGGCGGCTATTATTGCGGATCGAGCGTGCTCGTCACGGGCTCGTCCGGTACCGGCAAGACCATCTTCGCCGCGCATTTCACGGATGCGGCGTGCCGGCGCGGCGAACGCTGCATCTACTTCGCCTTTGAGGAATCCCCGACCCAGCTCGTGCGAAACGTGCGCTCGGTCAGGATCGATCTCGGCCGGCACGTCGACGCCGGCCTGTTGCGCTTCGAGGCCGCGCGGCCGAGTCTCTACGGCCTCGAGATGCACCTGACCTTGATGCTGCGCGAGGTCGAGCGCTTCGCGCCCGCCGCGGTCGTCATCGATCCGATCTCGGCCTTTCGCGGCCCGACCGTCGAGGTTCATCCCACGCTCATGCGCATGGTCGACCTCCTTAAGGTCAGGGGCATCACGGCCTTGTTCACGAACCTGACCTCGGCGGACCGGGCGGGGGACGAAACCGAATACGGCCTGTCCTCCCTGATGGATACGTGGATCGGGCTGCACGACATCGAGGCGAACGGCGAGCGCAATCGCGGGTTATACCTGCTGAAGGCGCGCGGCATGAGCCACTCGAACCAGATCCGCGAATACCTCCTGACCGAGAACGGCGTGCAGCTGATCGAACCCTATATCGGGCCGGCAGGCGTCCTGACGGGCTCGGCGCGCGCTGCCCAGGAGGCGCGCGAGAGCGCCGAAACCCTCATCCGCGAGCAGGAAGTCGGGCGCAAGCGCCGCGACATCGAGCGCAAGCGCGCGGCGATCGCGCGCGAGGTCGCCGAACTGCAGGCGTCGCTTGAAGCGGAGGAGGAGGAATACAAGCTCCTCGCCACGCAGGCGGAGTTGCGCGAACGGGCGCTGGCGCACGAGCGGGCGACGATGGTTACCCGTCGGAGCACGGCGGAATGACGGAACCCGAATCGACGCGGCCCAATCTTCACCTCGTCTCCGGCGACGGCACGTCGGGCACGGATACGCCGAGCGAACATTACAGGCTGCGACTCTACATCGCCGGGCAGACGTCGAAATCGCTTGCCGCCGTCGCCAACCTGAAGACGATTTGCGCTCAGTATCTGGAGGGGCGCTGCTCCATCGAGGTGGTGGACCTCATGGAGCATCCGCATCTCGCGGCCGGCGACCAGATCGTGGCCGTGCCGACCCTGGTGCGGCGCCTGCCGCCACCGCTGAAGAGAATCGTCGGGACCCTCTCGGACATGGATCGCGTGCTGGTCGGGCTCGACTTGAAAGGTGGACCGGGTGAGCGATGAACCCGCGTTGGACAGCGCCCGTGACGGGCCGCGCTACGTGCTGCGCCTCTACGTGACCGGATCGACGCCGCGCTCGACGCGGGCGATCGAGACCATGCGCCGTATTTGCGAGGAACGACTGGCGGGGCGCTACGTTCTCGAGGTGGTGGATATCTATCAGAATCCGGAGGCCTCGCGCGACGCGCAGATCATCGCCGCGCCGACGCTCGTCAAGATGCTGCCTGCGCCGCTGCGCCGCATCATCGGCGACCTGTCCGACGAGGAGCGGGTCCTGGCAAGCCTCGACATCCAGCCCGGGCCCGACGAGGCGCCATGAATGCGGCTCGCGACCCCTCGCCGACGATTGGATCGGAGAAGGACGCGCTGGAGGCCGCACGCCGCGAGATCACCGAGCTGAACGAGCGCCTGCGCGAGGCGCAGGAGACCATCGACGCCATCCGCAGCGGCGACGTCGACGCCCTCGTCATCGGCGACGGCGAGAACGGTCGGCAGATCTACACGCTCGAAGGCGCCGACCGCCCCTATCGGCTCCTTATCGAGCAGATGCAGGAAGGCGCGGTGATGCTCGGCGCCGATGGAGCGGTGCTCTATTGCAACCAGCGCCTGGCCGAGATGCTCGACGTGCCGCACGAGCGGGTCGTCGGTGCCGCCTTGCAGCGCTTCGTGGCCGCCGGCGAGCGGGTCGCCTTCGAGCACCTGCTCGGGGCCGCCAACGGCGGTGGGGCCCGAGAGTTCACCTTGCTCGTCGGCGAGAGCGGCGGCGCGCTTCCCGTGCGGCTGTCTCTCGGGGCCGTGCCGCACAGCGACACGCCGGTCTTCTGCGGGGTCGTCACCGATCTGTCCCAGGAAAAGGAGCGCCTGCAAATAGCGCTCAAGGCTGGCCGCCTCGGTTCCTGGGAGTTCGACGTGCGCACGGGCGAGCTCACGGCGTCCGCCACCTGCAAGGCCATTTTCGGACGCGGCCCCGAAGATCCGTTCGGCTACGAAGACCTGCGGGCGTCGATCCACCCGGACGACCGGCAGCGCATGGCGGATGCGGTCGCCGCGACGATCGCGACCGGCGCCGATTACGACATCGAATACCGTGTCGCCTGGCCGGACGGCAGCCTGCATTGGGTGCAGATCCGGGGCAAGCTCGCCTACGACCACGACGGCGCTCCGCTGCGCATGTCGGGCGTCTCCCTCGACGCGACCGAGCGAAAGCGCGCCGAGGCGGCCCTGCGCGAGAGCGAGGAACGCTACCGCCTGATCCTGGAAAGCGCCACCGACTACGCCATCATCGCAACGAATCTCGACGGCGAGGTGACGACCTGGAACACCGGCGCCGCCAGGATCCTGGGTTGGGAGGACGACGAGATCCTGGGCCGGCCCGTGCCGGTCATCTGGACCCCGGAGGACCGCGTCTCCGGCGTGCCCGAGGCCGAGATGGCGACCGCGCTCGCGAAGGGACGGGCGCAGGACGAGCGCTGGCACCTACGCAAGGACGGCTCGCGCTTTTGGGCCAACGGCCTGCTGATGCCGCTGCGCGGCGACGACGGCGCCCTGCTCGGCTTCCTCAAGATCCTGCGCGACCGCACGGCCGAGCGCGAGGCCGAGGAGCGGCGCGAGCTCCTCATCAATGAGCTCAACCACCGCGTCAAGAACTCCCTCGCGACGGTCCAGTCGGTTGCCGTGCAAACGCTCCGCAACGCCAAGGACACGCAAGAGGCCAGCACGCTTTTCGAGGCGCGTCTGATGGCGCTGGCACGGGCGCACGACGTTCTGACGCAGGAGAGCTGGGAAGGGGCTAGGCTGAAGGCGATTGTCGCCGGCGCGGTCGCGCCGTTTCAGGCCTTGGCAGACGACCGCTTCGACGTGAAGGGGCCGGATGTATGGGTTTCGCCGCAATTCGCCTTGGCGCTCGCGATGGCCTTGCACGAGCTCGGCACCAACGCGGTCAAATACGGGGCGCTGTCGAACGGCTCGGGGCGCGTGGAGGTCGTCTGGTCGGCGCCGGGCCGGGGTTCCGGCCGCCGGCTCATCCTGGATTGGCGCGAGAGCGGTGGCCCACCGGTCAAGGCGCCGGAGCGGCGCGGCTTCGGGTCTCGCCTGATCGAGCGCAGCCTTGCCAACGACCTCGGCGGGGAAGCACGCCTGGAATTCGCGCCGACCGGCCTCGTCTGCACGATCGAGGCGAAACTGGACTGGCCCGCCACAAGCGCGACGGGCCGATAGGCCATGTCGGGACTGCAAGGCTTTCGAGCCGAAGCCATCTGGGCGGGCGGCCGCACAACCCCTATATCAACCCCATGAATCTCAAAGATGAATCGGTCGGCGTGCCGCGTCGATCCCTGCCTGAGCCGGGAGTCGCCGAGCCGGATCGAGTTCGCTATAGCCCCGCCATGGACCTGATCGCCTCGACCGGCGCCCTCGCCGCCGCCTGCAAACGCCTCGCCGCGCATCCATTCGTCACCGTTGACACGGAGTTCATGCGCGAGACGACCTATTACCCGAAGCTCTGCCTCATCCAGATGGCGGGCCCGGACGACGGCGTGCTCGTCGACCCTCTCGCGGCCGGGCTCGACCTCAAGCCCTTCTTCGATCTCATGGCGGACGCGGCCGTCACCAAGGTGTTCCATTCGGCGCGCCAGGACCTCGAGATCGTCTGGAACCTCGGCGGGCTGATCCCGAAGCCGTTGTTCGACACGCAGGTCGCCGCAATGGTGTGCGGTTACGGCGATTCGGTCTCCTACGAGCAACTCGTCAACGACCTCGCCAAGGCGCGCGTGGACAAGTCGTCGCGCTTCACGGATTGGTCGCGGCGTCCCCTCAGCGAGGCTCAGCTCGCCTACGCCCTGTCCGACGTCACCCATCTCGTGAAGGTCTACGAGGCCCTGAACGCGGAGCTCGAGGAGACCGGCCGCTCCGACTGGCTGGCCGAGGAGATGGGCGTCCTCACCTCGCCGGAGACGTACCGCGCCGATCCCGCCAATGCCTGGCAGCGCCTCGCCGGGCGCATGCGCAAGGCGCGCGAGATCGCCGTGCTCATGGAGGTCGCCGCCTGGCGCGAGCGCGAGGCGCAGGCGCGCGACGTGCCGCGCGGCCGCGTCCTCAAGGACGAGGCCGTCATCGACGTCGCCGTCGCGGCCCCGCGCGATGCAGAGGCGCTCGGGCGGCTGCGCTCGATCCCGAACGGCTTCGAGCGCTCGCGCACCGCCGCAGATATCCTGGAAGCCGTCGAGCGCGGCCTCAGCCGCGATCCGAAGGGCATCCCGGTCCCGCAACGCACCCGCCACCGCCCCGGCAACGGCGCCGTCGTCGAGCTCCTGAAGGTGCTGCTCAAGGCAGTGGCCGAACAGGAGCGCGTTGCCCCGAAGATCATCGCAACCACCGACGACCTCGAGGCCATCGCCGAGAACGACGGTGCCGAGGTGGCGCCCCTGAGGGGCTGGCGGCGCGGGCTGTTCGGCGAGAAGGCGCTCGCCCTGAAGTCGGGCCGGCTCGGGCTCAGCGTGCAGAAGAGCCGGGTGATCGTCCAGCCGCTCGAATAACCACCTCCCCTGGAGGGTGAGGTCGGCCCGAAGGGCCGGGTGGGGTGACACCGGATCAGGATCAAGCGGAACCGGTGTCACCCCACCCCGTCGGCGGCGGCGCCGCCGACGACCCTCCCCCTCCAGGGGAGGGTGTTCAGACGATCTCGATCTTCGGATCGAGGCCGACGAGCTTGGCGAGCTGGCGGACGCGGCTGGTGAGGCGCTCGTTGGCGAGCGCGGCCATGCTGTGCGGCAGCTGCAGCACCACCTCGCCGCCGCGCGCGATGAGCGGCACGCGCGGCAGGACGCCCTCCATGGCGACCGAGACCGGATAGGCGACGCGCATGAGGGCGCTGAGCAGGCGCGCCCGCTCGAGCAGCCGCGGCCCCGCGAGCTTGACGAGGAGCGGGCTGACCTTGTCGAGGGACAGGCCCTCGTGACGGAAGAAAACCGATAGCGCGAGGTAGGCGCGGCCGGGATGATCGATGCCGACGAAGCCGGCATAGGCGATCAGGTTGAGGCTCTGCTCGCCGCGATAGTCCGGATGCGCCCGCCAGCCGATATCGGCGAGCAGGCAGGCGGCGTGACGGAGCCGCCGCTCCGCCACCGTCTCGTCCAAGCCGAGGCTGTCGAAGAAGCGGTCGCTCCAGGGACGCAGCTCCTCGCAATGCTGCGGCGAGCGCGAGCGCAGAAGGTTGAACTCGTCGGCGGCGGCAAGCAGCGGGTCGATCGCCTTCGCCTCGGGCGCGAGCCGCTCGTAGAGGAGGCCCTCGCGCACGCCGAGCGCGGACACGACGATCTCCTTCGGATCGCCCGTCCGGATGATCTCGTCGAGCACGATGGCTCCGTAGGCGAGGAGCGGCCGGCGCGCCTCCGTGACCGCTTCGATGCTCTTCAGCGAACGGGCGTCCTCGCGTTCGACGAGCCGCAGGAAGTCGAGACCTTCCTTCGGGTCGAGCACGTAGCCGTGCATGACGCGCAAGGGGTGGTTGCGGGCGGTCAGGTGCAGGCGTGCGAGGGCGCGCCAGGTGCCGCCGACCGCATAAAAGGTACGGCCCTTAAGGCGTCCGAGCGGCCGCGCCCTCTCGAGGGCCTCGCGGGCGATGCGCTGCGCCTTCTTGACCGAGCCGCCGCTGAGGGCCTGCAGGGCGAGGACGCCGATCTGAAGGGTGATGCCGGGGCCGACCTCGCTCCCGGCGATCTCGGTCAGTTCCAGGCTGCCACCGCCGAGGTCGCCGACGACGCCGTCGGGCTGGTGGAAGCCCGAGACGACGCCGAGCGCGGCGAGCTGCGCCTCGCGGGCACCCGGCAGCAGCTCGATGGGGTAGCCGCAGGCATCCGCCGCCGCCTGCAGGAAGGCCTGGCCGTTGCTGGCGTCTCGGGCCGCAGCGGTCGCGACCACGCTGACGTCGCCGACATGCATGGTTTCGCAGAGCACGCGGTAGCGGGCGAGCGCCTTGAGGGCGCGCTGCACGGCTTCCTCGTCGAGCCGGCCGGTGGTGGCCACGTCGCGCCCGAGGCCGCACATGACCTTCTCGTTGTAGAGCGGCACCGGCGAGCGCGTCAGGCCTTCGTAGGCGACGAGGCGGACGGAATTCGAGCCGATATCGATAACGGCGACGGGGCGGCCGACCTTGAGCCGGCCAGGAGCCGCGTCGGGCAGCATGTCGAGCCTATCGCCGCCCGGCGCGCCTGGCGAGCGAGCGGGGGCTGGACGTCTTAACGGACTTTCCACGACCGGACAGGCTCGGGTTCGTCATGAAGTAGCGATGCGCGTTGAACGGTTCCTCCCCCTCAGTAGGAACGATCCGCTCGCTGGCGCCGGACGCTAATACCCTCCAGCTCTGCTCGTTGTCGAGGAGGTTGGCCATCATGATCTGATCGAGGATCTGCTGGTGCACGGTGGCGTTAGTGATCGGCAGCAGGGCTTCGACGCGGCGATCGAGGTTGCGCGGCATCAGGTCGGCCGACGAGATATAGACGCACGACTTGGCATGCGGCAGGCCGTGCCCGGAGCCGAAGGCATAGATGCGCCCGTGCTCGAGGAAGCGTCCGATGATCGATTTGATGCGGATGTTCTCGGACAGGCCGGGAATGCCGGGCCGCAGGCAGCAGATGCCGCGCACGATCAGGTCGATCTGCACCCCGGCGGCGCTGGCGTCGTAGAGCGCGTCGATGATCTCCGGATCGACGAGGGCGTTGCACTTGCCCCAGATCGCCGCCGGCCGCCCGCCCCTCGCGTGCCCCATCTCGTCGGCGATATGCGCGAGCAGGCGCTTGCGCAGCGTCACCGGCGAGACGGCCATGCGCTCGAGCTCGGCAGGTTCCGCGTAGCCGGTGATGAAGTTGAAGATGCGAGCGACGTCGCGGGCGATGACCGGGTCGGCGCTGAAATAGGAGAGGTCCGTGTAGATGCGGGCCGTGACCGGATGGTAGTTGCCGGTGCCGGCGTGGCAATAGGTGATGAGCTGACCCGCCTCGCGCCGTACCACCAAGGACAGCTTGGCATGGGTCTTCAGCTCGACGAACCCGAACACCACCTGCGCGCCGGCGCGCTCGAGATCGCGCGCCCAGCGGATATTGGCCTCCTCATCGAAGCGCGCCTTGAGCTCGACGAGCGCCGTCACCGATTTGCCCGCCTCGGCGGCCTCGGTCAGGGCCTTGATGATCGGCGAATCGGATGAAGTGCGGTAGAGCGTCTGCTTGATGGCGAGGACGTTCGGATCGCGCGCCGCCTGCTGCAGGAACTGAACAACCGCGTCGAACGACTCATAGGGGTGATGGACCACGAAGTCCTTGGCCCGGATCGCCGCGAAGCAATCGCCGCCGTGCTCGCGAATGCGCTCGGGAAAGCGCGGATTGTAGGGCTTGAACTTGAGATCGCGCCGGTCGAGCGAGACGAGCTGGCTCAATTCGTTCAGCGCCAGCATGCCTTCGACGACGAACATCTCGTCTTCGGCGATCTCGAGCTCCTCGGCCACGAAGTGGCGGACGCCTTCGTCCATGGCGGCTTCGATCTCGAGGCGGATGACGCTGCCGCGGCGGCGGCGCTTCAAGGCCGTCTCGTAAAGCCGGACCAGGTCCTCGGCCTCTTCCTCGAGCTCGATATCCGAATCGCGCACGACCCGGAATCCTCCGCGCCCCTGCACCGTGTAGCCGGGAAACAGCCGGCCGGTGAACAGCACGATGGCCTGTTCCAGCGCGATGAAGCGCGTCGCTCCCGTCTCGGCGAAATCGGGCAGCCGGATGAAGCGCTCCGCGTTGGTAGGCAGGCGGATCAGCGCGTTCAGCAGGCGTCCGTCCGACTTGCGAAAGAGCCGCAAGGCGATGGAGAAGCCGAGATTGGGGATGAAGGGAAAGGGATGCGCCGGGTCGACCGCGAGCGGCGTCAGGATGGGGAAGATGTATTGGAGGAAATGCTCCTCGAGCCACAGGGATTCGGCACCCGTGAGGTCGGAGCCGTCGACGAGCACGATGCCTTCGTGCAGGAGGTGATCCTTCAGCTCGCGCCAGCGCCGCTGCTGGTCCGAGGCAAGGCCGGAGACCGCGGCGGAAATCTTGGCGAGCTGCTCGGCCGGCGAGAGGCCGTCCTGCGAGGGCGTCGTCACGCCCGAGCGCATCTGGCCGACAAGGCCGGCGACGCGCACCATGAAGAATTCGTCGAGGTTGTTGGCCGAAATCGACAGGAAGCGCAGCTGCTCGAGCAGCGGGTGGCTCTCGTTGGACGCCTCCTCGAGCACGCGACGGTTGAACTGCAGCCATGACAATTCGCGGTTGACGAAGCGCGCCGGGCTGTGGCGCAGCGCCGCCCCGTCGGCGCCGGGATCGATCTTGGGCGCAGGACGCTCCACATCCTCCAAGAGGCTGTCGTTGAGGGCCAAATCTGCGCGCACCGGGCGTCTCCTGAAGACCGTACCGTCGGAGGTGTTCACGCTCATTCTATGACGTTTCGATGAACGCGCCTAATCGCTGTCCGCGTCGTCCGGATGCTGGCCGAGCACCTCGGCGGCCATCGGGCGCGTGATGCGGCGGCCGCGGCTCAAGGCTTCGCGGTCAAGGGCCTGGACGATGTCCGACGCGCGCGCCAGCGAGCGCTCGATGCGGAGCGCCAGGAAGTCGACGACGCTCGTGTCGACGACGAGCTGCCGGTCGACGAACAGCTTGACGAGCACCGCCTTGAGGAGGGCGTCGTCGGGCGGATCGAGCGACACGGCCGGTGCCAGGCGCAGACGCGAGAGGAGGTCGCGCGTGCGGATGCCCCAGGCATCCACCGGCGCGGCGCTCGTCAGGAGAAGAAAGGCGCTCCGTTCCCGCGACAGGTTGAGGAGATGGAAAAGGGCTGCCTCGTCGCGGTCGCCGCGGTCGGCGTCCTCGACCAGGAGGGCGCCGTTCGAGACGAGGTGAGGCACCCGTTCGCCGGCCACCTCGAACGCGTCGACGGTCCAGGCGCGGGCGCTCGTCGCCCAGATCGAGGCGAGATGGCTCTTGCCGCTTCCCCTGGGGCCGGTGAGGTGCAGCACGCGGTCCGGCCAATCCGGCCAGCGCTCGATCAGGCCGTAGGCGCGCTCGTTGGACGGGCTGACCAGGAAATCCTCGCGCCCGTAGCGTGGATCGAGCGGCAGATCGAAGGCGAGCTGCTTCGGCGCGTCAGCCATCGCGGTCCGCCGGGGGTGAATGGGGCGGCAGCACCGTGCGCCCGCCATGATAGAGCGGGCTGGCGAGGTAACGCTGCAAGGCGAAACGGGCAAGGACGCCGGCCGCGGCCGCCAGCGGCACTGACAAGAGAAGGCCGACGAAGCCGAACAGGGAGCCGAAGGCGACAAGGGCGAACATCAGCCAGACCGGGTGCAGGCCGACTGCATCGCCGACGAGCTTGGGCGAGAGGATGTTGCCCTCGACGAACTGCCCGAACACGAAGATGCCGAGGGTGGCGAGGATCATCGCCCAATCGGGCCAGAACTGGACGAGCGCCACCCCGACCGAGAGGACGAGCCCGGTGAGGGAGCCGACATAGGGGATGAAGGTCAGGACCCCGGACACCATGCCGATCAAGGCGCCGAAGTTGAGGCCGATCAGCGACAGCGTCACCGCATAGAAGGTGCCGAGGATGACGCACACCAGCGATTGCCCGCGCACGAAGCCGGCGATGGCCGCATCGATCTCACGCGCCAGCCTGCGCACGGTGTCGCGGTGACGGACCGGCAGCCACGCGTCGATGGTGGCGACCATCCGGTCCCAATCGACGAGCAGGTAGAAGGCGACGACCGGCGTCACCACGAGCAGCGCGAAAATGCTGATGATCGCCTGTCCGCCGAGCCACAGCGACTGCAGGAAGCGCCCGAACCACGCAGCGCCCTGTCCGACGAGGTCGCCGATCGAGCTCTGCATCTCGGTGAGCGCCTCCGGTCCGCCGAAGCGCTCGAGCAGCGGCCGGCCTTGCTCGACGATGAGCGCCTGGAGCCGGGAGACGTAGCCCGGCAGATTGCCGATGAAGGCGGCCAGCTGATGGGCGATGAGTGGCGCGATCAGAACGAGCGCCACTATGAAGGAGACGACGAACAGCACCAGGATGAGCAGCGTCGACCCGAGCCGGCTCAGTCCGAGACGCTGGAAGCGATCGGCCAAGGGATCGAGGAGGTAAGCGAGGGCAAGCCCAGCGACGAACGGCAGGAGCACGTCGCGCAGCACGTAAACGACGAGCGCCACCAGGACGAGCCCCAGCAGCCAGATCCCGATTTGCCGCCCCACCGGCATCAGGCGCCGGACCCGGCGCAGGCCACCTCATCGACCATCGACATCGCTCGCCATGTGCCTCATCCAGCGGGCGAGGTACGCCGCCGCGGAGACGATGGTCAAGGCGGCGACCAGCACCATCCCGGTTCCATAGAGCGTCGGCGCGTCGAGAATGACGGCCTTGGTGCCGAGGACGAGCGCCGCAAAGACGATCTGGGCGCCCGTGTTCAGCTTGCTCACGAACATCGGCTTGATCGCGAGAGGCCGCCCCATCAGCCAGGACACCAGGATCGCCGAGATGATCATGAGGTCGCGCGAGACGACGAGGATGGCGAGCCAGCCGGGCAGCACCCCGGTCACCGATAAGGTCACGTAGATGGAGACAAGCAACGCCTTGTCGGCGAGCGCGTCGAGATAGGCGCCGAACTCGCTGCGCATGTCGAAGCGCCGGGCGATGAAGCCGTCGACGGCGTCCGAAATGCCGGCGGCGACGAACACCGTGAAGGCCAGGCCCCAGCTCCCCTGGCCGATCAGCAGGACGATGAGCGGCACGGCGATCAGGCGGGCGATGGTGATGAGGTTCGGGATCGTCATCCGGCTTCACGGTTCGGGCAGTGGGCAGTAGCATCTCGACATGCGATTGCCGACTGCCTAACGCAGACTGCCCGGATCAGGCGACTGCCTAATGCCGACTGCCTAATGCCCGGGCCGCCTTGCGCTTCGCGAGGCCGAGCCTTACTGCGCTGCCACGAGCGAGGAAAGCCGCGATGGCGTCGGAGAGGGCGAAGGGTCTGACTTACGCGGAGGCCGGCGTCGACATCGACGCCGGCAACGCCATGGTCGAGGCCATCAGGCCGCTCGTGCGCGCCACCCGCCGCCCCGGCGCCGACGCCGAGATCGGCGGTTTCGGCGGTTTGTTCGACCTCAAGGCGGCGGGGTTCCGCGATCCGGTGCTGGTGGCCGCCAATGACGGCGTCGGCACGAAGGTCAAGATCGCCATCGAGGCCGGCCGCCACGACACAATCGGCATCGACCTCGTGGCCATGTGCGTCAACGACATCGTCGTGCAGGGGGCCGAACCCCTGTTCTTCCTCGATTACTTCGCCATCGGACGGCTCCGACCGGAGGTCGGCGTCGGCGTCGTCCAAGGCATCACGGAGGGCTGCCGCAGGGCGGGCTGCGCTCTCATCGGCGGCGAGACGGCCGAGATGCCGGGGCTCTACGCGGCCGAGGATTACGATCTCGCCGGTTTCGCCGTCGGCGCCGCCGAGCGCGGCACCCTCTTGCCGCGCGCCGATGTCGCAGCCGGCGACGTGCTCCTCGGCCTGCCGTCTTCCGGCGTGCATTCGAACGGCTTCTCGCTCGTGCGGCGGATCGTCAAGGATTGCGGCTTGCGTTGGGACGACGCGGCGCCCTTTGCACCCTCGCGCAGCCTCGGCGAGGCGCTGCTCGAGCCGACGCGCATCTACGTCAAGCCGGTGCTGGCGGCGCTGCGCGCTACCGGCGCCGTCAAGGCGCTCGCCCACATCACCGGCGGCGGCTTTCCTGACAACATCCCGCGCGTTCTGCCTGACGGGCTCGGCGTGAATCTCGATCTCGACGCCATACCGCCGCCGCCGGTGTTCGGCTGGCTGGCGAGCGCCGGCGGCGTCGCCGAGACCGAGATGCTGCGCACCTTCAATTGCGGCACCGGCATGGTTGTGGTTGTCGCTGCGAGCGAAGCCGATGCCGTTGCCAGGGCGCTCCGCGAGGCCGGCGAGGCGCCGCTCGTCGTCGGCGACATCGTCAGGGCCGATGACGGGCAGCGCGTGCGCACGCGCGGCGCGCTCAAGCTCACCTGAGCGGGTCGCGATGAGCCGCAAACGCATCGGCGTTCTCATCTCGGGCCGCGGCTCCAATCTCGGCGCCCTGATCGCGGCGGCGCGCGAGCCGGATTATCCCGCCGAGATCGTGCTCGTCGTGTCGAACCGGCCCGACGCCGCCGGCCTGACGCGCGCCGCCGAGGCGGGGCTCGCCACTGTCGTCGTCGACCACAAGAGCTTTCCGGATCGCCGCGCCTTCGAGGACGAGCTGGACGGCACCTTGCGGGCGGCCGGGGTGGAGCTCCTGTGCCTCGCGGGCTTCATGCGGGTCTTCACCGACCCGTTCGTCGAGCGATGGGCAGGACGCATGCTCAACATCCATCCGTCCCTCCTGCCCGCCTTCCGCGGCACGGACACCCACCGGCAGGCGCTCGCAGCCGGCGTTCTCATCCACGGCTGCACGGTGCATTTCGTCACGCCCGATCTCGATGCCGGGCCGATCGTCGCGCAAGCGGCTTTGCGCGTCCTGCCCGGCGACACGGAAGACTCCCTCGCCGCCCGCGTGCTCGCCGAGGAGCACCGCTTGTATCCGCTGGCGCTACGACTCGTGTGCGAAGGTGGCGCGCGCCTCGACGGCGGCCGAGTCCAGCACGGCAGGACATGGGATGGAGACGCTGCCTTCTTCAGCCCTCCGATCGCGCGTAAATTATGATTGGCATTCCGGGGCTCGTGAAGCGGGAACCCGGAATCCACGATCAAGCGCGACATCATTGACGCGATTGCACCCAGTCGTGGGTTCCGGGCTCGATGCTTCGCATCGTCCCGGAATGACGGTTATCGAGCCAGCGAGGTGCCGACGCGCTCCACGGCCACGCGGTTGTCGTGGAAGGCAGCGCCCCCGTACGGGGCGACCGCATCGGCGCCGGTAAGAGTGTTGATGCCGCGTCCGTCCGGGAAGGCTTCGTTCGGCCATAATCCTTCAGCGATCAGCACGCCGCGGCGCACGCCGGCGAACAAGCGGGCGCGGATGAGGACCTCGCCGCGCTCGTTGCGGAGCTTCACCTAATCGCCGTCGGCGATGCCCGCCGATGCGGCGTCGTCGGGATGCA
>DASQLE010000368.1:0-3175 GCA_035630175.1 Beijerinckiaceae bacterium | reverse complement strand
TGTTCATCGGTTTCGACGGATTCGTGTCGCGATCCGATGCAAGGCGGATGTGCTCTGAACGCGCATGCCGCGTCCTGTCGACCTCCAGATCAGGTCGTCGGCCGTACGGCTGCCGCTCCGGGCGTTGGAGCGGCTGGGGTTCAGGGTCATGCCACGCTTTTTTCGACGTTCACGACGGCGAGCATACGGTGGATGACATCGGCGTCGAGCTTGCCGATGCGGACGCGGCACGCGAGCAGATCTGAACACGCTTCCGGCCATGGCCGCCCACCGGCAACCCGACGGCAACATGGCCTGTCAGCTACGCATGGACGTGCGCGATGAAGTCGGCGACGTCCTGTTCTACGCCGCCCTGACGCTCGTCATGAGCGGCCGCAGAATGAGATAAAGGGCAGGCTCCGGCGAACGGATCGTCCCGGCGCGGGTTGACCCTGTGGCGCAGCTTGTGCGTCGGCGAGGCGCGAGGCGATCATGAAACACGGCCCCTTGGGAATCTCCCCGACCAAGACGGACACCGTCGCCCGGGCGATGGACATCCTCAAGGATCGGCCGATGCCGGAGCCGAAGGCGCGCGTCCGCGAGAGTTTTAGCGCCAGGCCGCGTCCGCCGGCGAAGCCGTCGTCCGGCTCGTGATTCGAAGGGGCGTAGTCACTTTTCGCCGTCGCGGGACCCCCGTCGCGGGGCTTAGCGACCGCATTTCAGTCTAATTAGCTTCACCGGCTTCCGCTTCCGCTTCGGCTTGGCCGCCGCCGCTTTCGGCAGCCGGCTCGCCGCGATGGCGCTCACCAATTCGGCGAAGCGCTCGGCCGATGCGCCGCCGCCGTGGGCCTGCGCCGTGTCAAAAAAACGTTCGGCTTGGTCGACGCGGCCGCTCTTGGGCCCGAGACTTTTCGACATGGTGCTATCCCCCGCCAAGACGGCGGCGCTGGCGTTCCGGATACTCAGAGCGCCGGGCGCTCGCATCAGGCGTTGCGAAACGGAACAGGCTCGGTTGGGCTCGGCGCTCCAAGCTCCATCGATGCAAGCAAGGTGCCAGGGCCATCGTCGAGGACGGCGTAACCTGGGGCCGGCCTGCAAGAAGCGGCCGCGATCCACAAGCGAATCTTCAGGAGGGCAGAAAAAAGCCCCGCTCGGTCGTTCCGGGCGGGGCTCAAAGGGGTCTCACGTCTGGGGGCCAAACCAGTCGTTAACCTTTCGTTAACCTGATTCGGCCCGCCGACGCCAGAGGCGCGCATCATGAGACGACGGACCGATGAGGATCTCTCCGTCGTGATCGGGTAAGGGTCGTGCGGACGGCGGATCGACTGAGGTCGTGCAAGAGCCGCAAACGGCCAAGAAAAAAGGCGGCCGAGCCGCCTTTAAGGTGGGTTTCGAGACCCTTTATTGATCGCCCCACGCCGATAGACATAGCCGAGTCCGGCCCCGAAACCCGTGCCAAAATTCCCACACATGCCGGCAATTGCACACGGCGAGCGAAGGCGAGCCGGATTGCAGGAGGAAGGAACGCGCAGAGCGCGGTCGGCCCGCGAGGCTCCGATGGCGCGAGGACGCGGCCTTGCTGGCCGGCGGGCTCCGTCCGCCCATGACGGGCAAGCTTCGTCCGGGAGGCGCGGCTCGGCCGGGGCGCTGTCACTTCTGACGGGCGGCCTTATAGGCGTAGAGCACGATCGCCGTGACCGTGACGGCGCCCTCGCCGACGGTCTGGCGGTCGAGCTTAATCGCCTCCTGCCAGCGCGGATCGTCCGATTCCGGACGCAGCTCGGCGAGACCGCCACGACGGAAGAGGCGCTTCGCCGTCGTCTCTACGTCCGAGCCGTGCCGGGTGCGCTCAACGATGACGAGGTCGCCGTCGTTCGGCTCGAGGCCGGCCTTGTCGCAGCTGACGCAGCGCAGCAGGTCGCCGTCGCGGGCAAAGCGGTTGAGGCTCTCTCCGCGCACGACAAGGTCGAACTGCGACTCAATGGGATAGCGCGGGTCGGGCGGGAAAGGAGAGGCGGGCCGCTTCTCGAGCGGCGTGTCGAAATGCTTGCGGTCGAGCCAAAGGCCGGCCGCGACCTCGCCGAGGATCGGGATGAACCAGGCCATCTCCCCCTGGCCGGGCCGGCGCGCGTGACGCTCGCCGATCCCGTGCAGCAGCCACTCATAGGAGATGTCGAGAGCCGCCGCGATCTTGCGCAAGTTCTCCTCCTTGCCCCGGCCGCGAGCCAGGGCGTCTCGCACATAGGTCTCGCCGAGCCGCGCCTTCTGCGACACCGCTTTCATGCTGAGACCCTGGCGCTCGATCTCTTCCCCGAGGCGCTCGCGCCACCCGTCGCTGGTCATGTGCCACCCCTGACGCCCGTTCTGGCCCACGGTGTAAGCGCTTTTTGCCCATTGACAAGTGGGCATATGCACATTAGAAAACGGGCTGCGTCGCGATCTCGCGCCTCCCTGTCTCCGCGCGCGGCCGCGGGCTGCCACGCCGTACCGCCAACCCGGAGCCGCAACCATGAAGCGCAAGCGCCGCCAAAACCGTCGCCGCCGGCACAGCCCCGCCGCTCTGACGCACAAGGTGTCGGTCCGCCTGTCGCGGCCACGCGTCGCCATCGATGCCGGTTGCGCGTGGTTCGCTGTGTGGACCGAGCCGCGCGGCGAGCGCCGCGTCATGGCCGGCCTCGAGCGCGCCGGTTTCCCCTGCTACCTGCCGAGCCTTGCCGACATGGTCGTGCGGCGCGGCGCGGCCCTCCCGGTCGAGCGCATGGCCGCTGCACGGTACCTGTTCGTCGGCCTCTCGGCGGCGGCGCCGGAATTCGGCGCCGTGCACGCGGTCGACGGCGTCAAGGCGCTGGTGGCGGCGGCAGGCGCGCCCCTGCGCGTTCCCGCCTGCGTGCTGCAGGCCTATGCCGACGCCCTCTCGAATCGGACCGTCGACTTCCGCGGTGGCGCCGTCAGCCGCCTCATGACCCTGATGGCCCGAGCCGACGAAGCCCGCGCGCGAGCGCGCGGTCCGTTCTGGAGCGAAGCGGCGTGAGGGCGCCCGAGCTGCGGACCAACTGTTCAAGGATAGGCATGCGGGAATGGGACCGCATGTCGGCCCCCAAGCATTTTCGAGTGAGGTGGGCCCGGCTCGGGTGAAGAAATGCGGCCAAGAGAAACTTAGCGTCGATTCCACGAAAGCGGAAACGGCTTGGAGATG
>DASQLE010000367.1:0-3062 GCA_035630175.1 Beijerinckiaceae bacterium | reverse complement strand
AAGCGGCCTTCCGCGTCGGTGTTGCCGATCTCGACCGTCATGCCGTTCCGGCTCGGAAGCACGTCGCCGGGACGGAAGGCGTTGCCCGCGATGGCGTTATCGGCGGCTGGGATCAGCACGCGCAGGCGCATGGGGAGCTTCGCCTCCATGACGAGAAGCGCGAAGGAGAGCGCGGCGGCGGCGCCGCCCATGTCCTTCTTCATCATGGCCATGCCGCTTGGCGGCTTGATGTCGAGGCCGCCGGTATCGAAGCAAATGCCCTTGCCGATGATTGTGACCTTCGGCCCGTGCTCCGAGCCCCAATGCAGATCGATGAGCCGGGGCGCGCGGTCGCTGGCGCGGCCGACGGCGTGGATCATGGGGAAGTTGTCGGCAAGAAGCCCGGAACCTTCGGTGACTTTCACCGTCGCGTTGTAGCGATCGGCGAGCTCGCGCGCGGCGTCTTCCATCTCGGCGGGACCGAAATCGTTGGCGGGCGTATTGATGAGGTTGCGGCCGAAATAGAGCGCCTCCGCCAGGGCGAGCACCTCGTCGAGATCGGCGCCCTCGGGCAGGATCAGCCGCTTCGGCTTGTCGCTATCGTCCTTGTAGCGTGTGAAGCGATAGAGGCCGGCGAGCCAGCCGAGCGCGGCGAGATTGGGCTCGTCGAGCTTGGACGCGAAACGGTAGGTGCCAGGCGGAAGAGCGCCCGGGCAGGCGCCGGTCAGAAGACGCGGCGTGGTTATGTCGCCGGCGCGGCCGGTGCCGAGCAGCACGCCGGAAATGCCGCCATCGGTCGAAGGCAGAAGAAGCACGGCGCCAAGCTTCGGCGTCCAGTCGCGCGCCTCGGCCCAGCGGCGCTGGCCGATGGTGAGATCGCCGAACGCGGTGTCGTCGTCGGCGGCGACGAGATGGATCGGGATGGCGTTCGGCACGTCTTCGGTGACGAGCAGCTCTTGCAATGCGCGGCGCGCGGATTGGAGTGTTCTTAGTTTTTGCATCGCTTGGCGTTTATCGGATGAGCTTGAAGGGCGCGGGCATTAATGGCAGGGGTGTAGGGCAATGACAATGCGGCAAGGAGCGGTCGTGGCAGCGTCGGATTACAGTCTCGTCATCGGCGACAAGAACTTTTCATCGTGGAGTCTGCGGCCGTGGCTCGCGCTCAAGCAGTGCGGGATTCCCTTCGGCGAGGTCTGCGTGCGCCTGCGCCAGCCCGAGAGCAAAGCGGCGATCCTTAAGCATTCGCCCGCGGGCAAGGTGCCGGTCTTGAAGGCGGGTGATCTCGTGATCTGGGACAGTCTCGCCATCTTGGAGTTTCTCGCCGAGCAGCATCCGGAATGCGGGCTCTGGCCTGCGGATGCGAACGCGCGCGCCGAGGCGCGGGCGGTGTCCGCGGAGATGCACGCTGGGTTCCCGGCCTTGCGCAACGACATGAGCATGGACATTCTCTCCCGCCTGCCCGCGCCGTCCTACAGCGACGCGCTGCGATCGGAGATCGTCCGCATCGTCACGATCTGGACCGGCGCCCGCGCTCGGCATGGAAGCGGCGGGCCGTTCCTGTTCGGGGCGTTCTCCAACGCCGATGCCATGTTCGCCCCGGTCGCGACCCGCTTCCGCACCTACGGGGTCGACCTCGCGGCCTTCGGCGATGACGGTTCGGCGCAAGCCTATGCCGAAACCCTGCTCGCGCTGCCGGCGATGGCCGAGTGGACGGAGGGCGCCGCGGCCGAGATGAAGGCCCGCGCGGCGTCCTAGCGTTTTGCCTCCGCTACCTCACTAATTCCGCGCAAATCCGCGCAATCCAGGCGTATTTCCGCGCCTTTTCCCGCAATTTCCGGCGCATTCTCGACGCGGCCGGGATGGTTAATCCTTTTTTGACGCGTGTGCCACAACATGACGGCTGAACCGATTGTAAGGGCCGGTCTGCCCTCGAGGATTGCCGCACGTGACCTCAGCCCATCCCGTCCAAACCCGCTCGCGCCCTAGCTTCGTCCTCGCCCTCCTCGCGACGACCGCGGTCGCGAGCTTGCTCGGTGCGTGCAGCCAAACGGACAAATCGCCCTTCGGTGGCGCGAACCTCGCGTCCGAAGAGATGGACGGCGCCGGCGCGGTGCAGGCGACCCATAAATGGGCGGAGGCCTATGCCAAGCGGCCGAACGATCCGAAAATCGCGATAGGCTATGCCAAGGCGCTGAAGGCCATCGGCTCGAAGGACAAGGCCGTCGAAGTCCTGACCGCGAGCTACCGCGCCGATCAGGACAACGGCGAAGTGGCAGCCGAGCTTGGCCGCGCAGCCCTCGACGCCGGGCGCATGGACGTCGCCGAACATGCGCTGAAAACCGCAGAGACCAAGGGCGTCAAAGACTGGCGGACATTATCCGCGCAAGGCGCGCTGCGCGCCAAGAAGGGCGAGCACGCCCAGGCGCAGCAATATTTCCTCGCCGCGCTGCAGGAGCAGCCGGACGCCGTGCCCGTCATCAACAACCTCGCATTGTCCTATGCGCTCGACGGCAAGGCCGGAAAGGCCGAGGACCTGTTGCGCAAGGCGACCGCAAGCGGCCACGACGATCGCCGCGTCCGGCAGAATCTGGCGCTGGTGCTCGGGCTGCAGGGCAAATTCGGCGAGGCGCGGCAGGTCGCGTCCACCGACATGAAGGATACCGAGGCCAAGGCCAACATGGCCTATCTGCAGAACATGGTGGACAAGCCGACGAACGTGGCCGCGCTGCCGGAAGACGATAGCGGGGACCTCGAGGCCGAGAGCGATTGGACGCCCTTCGCGGACGCCGAACCGGAACCGGCGCCGGCGCGCACCGCCGCGAAGCCGAAAGCACGATCCGCGCCGGTTAAGACCGTGGCGGCACCCGCCTATCAGGCGCCCGTACATACGGTTGCGGCGCGCTCAGAGCCGGCCAAAATCGAACCGGCCAAGGTCATGGTGATCACGCCGACCGAAGAGACGACGGCGCCAGGCGCGGCACCTGCCACGGCGAAAGCCGCAGGCTCGTCCGCCATCGCCAAGACGGCGAAGCCGAACGTCGCTCCCGGCACGGCTGTTACGCTGCTCCGCTCGGACGTCGATT
>DASQLE010000366.1:0-2898 GCA_035630175.1 Beijerinckiaceae bacterium | reverse complement strand
AAATCGGGCCCGGCCGGATCGAGGCCGTCGAGATCGAAGCCCTTCAGGAGCGCGAGCTGCTGCAGGGTGACCAATCCTTGCGTCCACGGCCCGGCCTTGAGCACGGTGTAGCGGCCGTATTCGTAGGAGATCGGCGCCTCGATTGTGGCCTGCCACTTCGCCAGGTCGTCGCCCGTGAGGACGCCGCGATGCGGCTCGCCGGAGACGTCCATCACCGCCTCGGTGCGGCAGAAGCGGTCGATCGCCTCGGCGACGAACCCCTCCGACCAAACCTTGCGCGCGCGCTCGATCTCCGCCTCGCGGCTGCCGTTGGCGCCGGCCTCGCGCAGGATGCGTTCATAGGTGTCGGCGAGCGCCCGGTTGGTGAAGAGCGTGCCGGGCGCCGGCACCTTGCCGCCCGGCAGATACACGGCCGCCGAGCTTTGCCAGTGTTCGCGGAACAGGTCCTTGACCGTATCGATGGTGGCTGAGATGCGCTCGACGAGCGGATAGCCGTGGCGCGCGTAGGCGATCGCCGGGGTCAGCACGTCGGCGATCCGCAGGGTGCCGTAGTCGCGCAGGAGCAGCATATAGGCGTCGAAGGTGCCGGGGATGCAGGCGGCGAGGAGGCCGGTGCCGGGCACGAGGTCGAAGCCGAGAGAGCGGTAATGGGCGACCGTGGCGCCGGCCGGCGCCGGCCCCTGCCCGCAGATCACCTCCGGCTTGCCGCGCCGCACGTCGTAGACGATCAGCGGCACGTCGCCGCCCGGCCCGTTGAGGTGAGGCTCGACGATCTGTAGGGTGAAGGCGGTGGCGACAGCCGCGTCGAACGCGTTGCCGCCGCGCTCGAGGATGCCCATGCCGACCGCGGTGGCGATCCAGTGGGTGGACGCGACCACCCCAAAGGTGCCGTCGATCTCGGGGCGGGTCGTGAAGGCGTTGGGCGTGATGCGGTTCATGGCGATCCGAGGATGAGGACGGTGTAAAGGCGGGTAGCGTCGACACTAGAGCATGATGCCGACGCCGACGCCACACGTCGTGCCGAGCTGGCGCGGGCGGAGAGAGCGCCCGCTTCCGGCATCGCCGATCGGGCGGCGGCGCAAGCCGCCGCGCTGGAGCGACTGCTCAGCTTTTTTGATCGCCGCATATTCGGTCGGCCAGCGTGCGACACGTCGCGGAAATGATGCTCATGTTCCCGCTCACCGCGCCTCCCTGCACAGCTATGCACATCATAGCTGCTCACTTCGCGTCTTGACACGAGAAGCGAACAGACCGAGGCTTTTGCGGCCAGCAAGTTGGAGGTTAAAAAAATGACTCCACCGAAGCGAGCAGCGTGACCGATTAGATTGCATTCTTCCGACAACTGTTTCGGAGGTGGTCACAATCAAGCCTGACAATCTGATGTCTTTGGCCGGACAACGTCCGGAATAACGTCTTTTGACGTGCGGCCTCCATGGCCGCTGCGGCGGGCCTCGCACCGCGTTGGCCCGCCCCATCCCCCAACTTTCCGCCGTCCTGCGCCGACACGGATGCACCCAACGTTAATCTTTCGTTGCGATCGTCTCGTCGGGGGCTACGGCGGACGCGCGATGCGCGCCCCGCCCGACGGGTGGATGGGATGAGCGCGCCGCGACCGGTCGGACCGGAAAGCTTCGCCAAGCTTGCGCATTGCCTCGACCGGGGCGAAGCGCCCGACCTGCGCGCCGAGTCCTTGTTCGAAAGCCTGTTCAAGGCTCAGGGCGAACTCTTCGAGCTTGTGCTCGGCGGCGCCGGTCTCGACGACCTGCTGCTGCGGCTCGCAACCGCGCTGGACCGCGTCGCCGCGCCGGCCCGCTGCAGCGTTTCTCTGTTCAAGGCCGGGCGCCTGACGCACCATGCGGCCCCGCATCTCGGGGCCGAGCTCAAGCCCGCCGCCGAGCCCAGCGTGGCCAACGCGCCGGGACCGATCGAGTCCGCCCTGGTGCAAAGGACGCGGGTGGTCGCCTCCGACTTCCAGATCGAGACGCGCTGGCCGATCTATGCCGGCAAGGCTCTGGTGCGCAGCCTGCGCGCCTGCTGGGCCGAGCCGGTCGATGCCGACGAAGGCCTCGCCGCGGTTGTCGCCCTGTTCCATGCGGAGCCCATGGAGCCGAACGGGAGGGACAACCGCGTCCTCAAAGCGGCCGCCTCGCTGGCCGCCTTGACGGTCAAGGGCACCCAGCAAAGGCCGGCCCGCGGCATCTACCCGCAAGGGCAGCGGCGCTCGCACTGAAATCATGCCTCCCCTTCAGGGGGGCCGAGTCGCGAAGCGGGCGGGGTGGGGTCACGCCGGTGCAAGAGATGGCGCTTCGCGCCATGACGCCGCCCGGCTCGGATGCTGCCGCATTCGAGCCCGCCCTCCCCCAAGGGGAGGAATGGTTGCGGGAGTAGCGACGCCCGCCGATCGCGGTTAGATGTCCCGGGCGGCAACGCCCTTGCAAGCGATCCCGGGGACATCATGAGACGCGTCAGGCTGACGATCGCCACCACCGATTACGATCATTTCCGCGATTTCCGGCTCGGCCATGTGCAGGCGGAAGGCGTCGACCACACCTGGCTGACCCTCGGCCATCACGAGATCTTCGCCCGCTTCACGCTCAACCGGGAATGGGACGTCAGCGAGCTGTCCTTCGCCAAGTTCATGACCCAGATCACCCGCGACGATCCCGACATCGTCGGCCTGCCGGTGATCTGCTCGCGCCTGTTCCGCTTCTCGTCCTTCTACGTCAACAAGAAGAGCGGCATCAGGACGGCAGAGGATCTCAAGGGCAAGCGCATCGGCTCGCCGGAATGGGCGCATTCGGCGGCCGTCTACATGCGCGGCTGGCTGCACAACGACGTCGGCGTCAAGCTCACCGACGTGCATTGGTACCAGGCCGGCGCCAACGACGCCGGCCGCGT
>DASQLE010000365.1:0-10510 GCA_035630175.1 Beijerinckiaceae bacterium | reverse complement strand
CCGGCGTCATCAGGCCGAGATGGTCGTCGGCGGAGCGGCGCTCACTCTCGTCCTGCGAGCGGTGGGCGATGTCGGACTTGAGCGCCGTCCACAGGACGAGCGCCCGCGCCGCCTCGTTGATCGCCCGGATCGTCATGAGGGTGCGGCGCACATCGGGGTGGACGATGATCGGGTCGGCCGGCTTGTCCGGATTCTTCGGGCCGGTAAGCGCGCGCCCCTGCAAGCGCTCCTTGGCGTAGGTCGCGGCGTTCTGATAGGCGACCTCCGACTGGCCGAGCCCCTGCACGGCGACGCCGAGGCGGGCCTCGTTCATCATCACGAACATGGCGTTGAGCCCGCGGTTCGCCTCGCCGACGAGCCAGCCGCGGGCCGCGTCGTAGTTCATGACGCAGGTGGAATTGCCGTGGATGCCCATCTTGTGCTCGATGGAGCCGCAGGTGACGCCGTTCCCCTCGCCGATGCCGCCGTCCGCCCCGACCAGGAACTTCGGCACGATGAACAGGGAGATGCCGCGCGTGCCCTCGGGCGCGCCCTCGATGCGCGCCAGGACGAGGTGGACGATGTTCTCGGCGAGATCGTGCTCACCGGCCGAGATGAAGATCTTGGTGCCGGTGATGGCGTAGGAGCCGTCGCCGTTCGGCGCGGCCTTGGTCTTGATAAGACCGAGATCGGTGCCGCAATGGGGCTCCGTCAGGTTCATGGTGCCGGTCCAGCGGCCCTCGACCATCGGCGGCAGGTAGGTGGCCTTCTGCTCCTCCGAGCCGTGCACGAGGAGCGCCGCCATGGCGCCCATGGTCAGCCCCGGATACATGGCGAAGGCCATGTTGGCCGCCGACGCGAACTCGTTCATGACGACGTTGAGGGTATAAGGCAGGCCCTGGCCGCCGTATTCGGCCGGCAGGGCGAGCCCCATCCAGCCGCCTTGGGCGAAGGCCTCGTACGCGCCCTTGAAGCCTGGCGGCGTCGTGACGCGCCCGTCGTCGTGGCGACGGCAGCCCTCGAGATCGCCGGCCCGGTTCACGGGAGCCAGCACCTCCTCGCAGAGTTTCGCGCCTTCCGTCAGCACGGCCTCGACGAGATCGGGCGTGGCGTCGGCGAAGCCCGGCAGGTTGTTGTAACGCTCCATCCGGAAGACGTCGTTCAACAGGAACAGCACGTCCTCGACGGGTGCCTTGTAGACCGGCATGCCTCCCCCATTCACGCGGCTTGTCCAGAGCGCAGCACCGGCAGGCCGCCGCCCGGCCGATGTGAAGCAGATATAGACCAGCCGCCGTCGTGATTAAAGAAGCGTTGCGACCTCCCGCTCGCGAGCGCTGCTGCGGGCCGCGAAATCCTTGTCCGTTAACGGCTTCTTTACCTTCCGGGCAAAAAGTCGAACCGGCGGCATGGGTGTCCCGGCACCTTCACCGATTCTTCTCGAATCGGCGGCATGCCGCCGCGACCGCTGCCAGGGGCGAGCGGCTCGCGATCGTCGGCCCCTGATCGTTTTCGCGGCCCCGGCAGACCATGAGACAGAGCGTCCCTCCGACTGTGGCAGGCCCCGACTTCCGCTATGCGGAAGCGGACGACGCATCGCTGGCGCGCGATCTCGAGATGGTCGCCAAGAAGATCGCCGACGTGACCCGCAAGGCGACCCGCGAGCGCGACCTCGATGCCATAAGCGCCACGGATTCCGGCGCACAGGAGCGCCGCACCCGCGAAGCCGCCGAGAAGATTGCGGCGGCGCGCGATCTGGCGCCGCAACGGACGGAACGCAGCGAGGGGCGCTTCAGCGACGCCGGCCGCCTCGCCCCGGACGCCCAGGACCGCACGGCCGGCATGCTGACCGACGCCCTTGCGGCCGTGACGCGCCGGCTCGACGAGATCGAGCGCAAGATCACCGAGCCCCAACAGCCGTCGCTGGAGGCCGCCATGACCGCCGATGGGCGGATCGAGGCGCAGATCACGAAGCTCGGGCAGGATGGCCGCGGCAGCGCGCACAACGCACAGATCGAGGCCGCCTTGCGCGGCGTCGAGGAGCGCATCGCCCAGGTGTCCGACCGCATCGCCCACGGCTTGCCGCGCGGCGCCCGGGTCAAGGCCGATCCACGCGCCGGGCTGACGAGCGCCATCGAGGAGATCCGTTTTCGTCAGTCCGAACTGGAAGAAGCGCCGGCCGCCGCCGGGCGAGCGTCCCGCGACCCAGCCCTGCGCTCGCAGACCGAGCTTCTCCGCTCGCTGCGCGACGACTTCTCCCGCCTCGCCGGCCAGCTCGATACGAGCGGGGCGCGGGCCGAGGGCGACGACACCGCCAAGGGGCTGCACGCCGACATCGCCGCCTTGCGCCATTCGCTCGGCGAACTCGCCACCCGTCAGGAGGTGGGCGCGCTCGAGCACACCCTCCGCGATCTCGGGCAACGGATCGACGGGGCGCGCGCCGACGAGCGCGATCTGACGCGCATCGTGCAGCCGCTCGCGGTCATCGAGGCCGAGGTGCGGCGCCTGTCCGAGACGGTCGGGACCGAAGCGAAGACCCGCGCGAGCGTCGATCTGCAAGGCTTGGCGCGCAAGCTCGACACCCTCCTCGAGAAGGACGTCACTCCGGCCATCCTCGAGCGTCTCTCGGGCGAGCTCGGCGACATCCGCGCCCTGATGAGGGATCTCGTCGATCCGCAACGCGTGCGCACGCTCGCCGAGCAGGTCGCCGGCCTCAACCATCAGGTCGCGCAGGTGCGCCGGCAATTCGGCAGCGCGGACTTCTCGTCGCTGACCTCGACGATCGACGAGATCCGCACGGCAGTTCGCGCGCGCGCCCCGGCGGAGGGACAGCCGAGCGCCACGATCGCCCGCGAGATCGAGGGCTTGTCGGCGCGCATCGACGGCGCGCTCGCAACAGTCGGCTCTTCCGGCGAGGTCACGGCGCAGCTCGAGCGGCTGACCGGCCGCATCGACGGGGCGCTCGCCGCGGCCGGGACGCCGAAGGGTCTCGAGCTCCTGGCCGAGCGCATCGATCGACTGAACGACAACCTCGGTCGCTCGCGGCGCGAGGGCGAGCTGAAGCCGATCGAGGACATGCTGCGCGGGCTGACCGACAAGCTCGACGAGGCTCAAGGCGGCGATCTCGATGGCCTCGAGCGGCAGATCGCGCATCTCTCCGAACAGGTCGAGCGCTCATCCGGCCAGCCGGCCTTCGCCTCCCTCGAGCGCGCCATGGGCGACCTCCTCGCCCAGATGCAGACCTTGCGCAGCGAGACGGCCGAAGCCGCCGAGCGGGCCGTGCGCTCGACGATCATCCATACCCTGCAATCCCTGCCGAAGTCGCTCGATCCCGAGTTCGCCGAGCTACAGGAGGGGCTGGCCGAGCTGAAAGCGTCGCAGGGCGAATCCGGCCAATGGACGCAGGACACCTTCGCGGCCGTTCATACGACCCTCGACAAGGTGGTGGCGCGTCTCGCGGCCCTCGATCGCGATGTCGCAGTCGACCGCCCCGGTCAGCCGCCTGCAGCGCTCGATCGCGACGAGTCGGTCGTGCTGCCGAAAGCGACGCCGTTCCCGCCGGACCGGGACATCGCAGCCGATCGGGCCGCCATGACGCCGTCGTCCACCCGGTCCGTGGGCAAAGCGGCGGAAGCACGTCCGTCCGGCAAGCAGGTGGAAGACAGCCTCAGGAAGCTCGAGGCCGAGCTCGTGCCGCATCTCGGCGCCAAGGCCGGCGAGCACGCCCGCCGCCTGGAGGAAACGGACGAGATCCTGCTCGAACCCGGCGAGGCGCGGCCCAAGCGCGAGCCGTTGCCGGGCATGGCGCCGCTGGGCGCCGACGCGCATGACGTCAAAGCGAGCTTCATCGCGGCCGCCCGCCGCGCCGCCCAGGCGGCGGCCAGCGAAGCCTCTTCCGGCAAGGAGCGGCCGAGCGCCACGCGGCACTCCCGGGCCGTCCGCTACGGCGATCTCGGCCGCGACGGCGGCAGCCTCGCCAAGCGCGCCAAGCGCAATCTCGACGAGCGCCGCCGCCCCATCCTGCTCGGCCTCGCGGCGATCGTCCTGGCGCTCGGCGCCCTGCAGGTCGTCGGCACGATGAATCGCGAGCAAGCCAAGCCGGTCACGGTCGCCGCCCCGCGCGTCGAGACGAAGGTCGCCTTGGCCCCCCTCCCCGCGCTCCCGCGCGATATCGCCCCGCCGACGACGGGCGCCATCGAGGCGCCCGAGGCGCGCGCGATGGGGGCCGCGACGCCTCCCTCCCAAGGCGAGAGCGCTTCGCCGGCGTCGCTGGCCGACGTCGCGGCACGCGAGCGCGAAGCCGCTCTTGCGGAGGCCGCCAAGGCGAAGATGGACGGCGCGGCCGCCGCTCAGCAGAGCCTCGAGCGCATCGCCAACATCGCGTCGCTCGGCGTCATTCCGACCAATGCCGGGCCGGCGGCGCTCCGGCAGGCGGCGCTCGCCGGCGAACCGGCGGCGGTTTACGAGCTCGCCGCACGGGCCGCGGAAGGCCGCGGCATGGCGCGCGATCTGGCGCTCGCGGCAAAGCTGTTCGAGAAGGCGGCGGTGCATGGCCTCGTGCCGGCCCAATACCGGACCGGCAACGTCTACGAGAAGGGGCTCGGCGTGCCGCGCGACCTCGCCGTCGCCAAGAGCTGGTACCAACGCGCGGCCGACAAGGGCAATGCGCGCGCCATGCACAATCTCGCGGTGCTGATCGCCGAGGGCGTCGGCGGGCAGCCGGATTATGCCGCCGCCATCGGCTGGTTCCGCCGGGCGGCCCAGCACGGCGTGCGCGACAGCCAGTTCAATCTTGCCGTCCTCCTGGCGCGCGGCCTCGGAGCCCAGCAGGACCTGGCCGGCGCCTACACGTGGTTCGCCATCGTCGCGACCGGCGGCGACGAGGACGCGGCCAAGAAACGCGACGAGGTCGGCGCCCGGCTCGGCGCCGCGGAGCTGGCGGCGGCGCGGCAAGCCGCCGAGCGCTGGCGGCCGGAGACGCCCGACAAGTTCGCCAACGAGGTCATCCAGCCGGCTCAAGGCTGGACCGAAGCACCGGCAGCAAAGCAACGCAGCAGCGGCCGGGTCTGATCCGCCGGTCGGCCGATGCCTCCCGGCTGGCGGGAGGCATTGGCGCAAGATCGGCAGGGGATGATCGGGGCGATGCCCGGCGTCGTCTGCGACCGCTTTCGTCGCTGCCGGGTCCAGTCCTCTCGGCATCATCCGATGCCGGGCAGCAGGCTTCGTTCAGGATGGGCCAGGTAGAGCGCGTCACGGCGTGCGGCCGGGTGCAATGGTTGACCGCCGGGCCGCGAGGCGCTTGATCGCAGTTTCACCTTCTTGGCCTACCGTTCCGGGGAATGGACCCGATCGTGCAGATCTACCTGCCCATCGCCGAGATGCCCGTCAGCGTGCTGATGATCCTCGGCATCGGCGCGGCGGTGGGCTTCGTCTCGGGCCTGTTCGGGATCGGCGGCGGCTTCCTGATGACGCCGCTCCTGATCTTCCTCGGCATTCCGCCGGCCATCGCGGTCGCAACGCAACAGGCCCAGATCGCCGCGTCGTCGACGACCGGCGCCCTCGCGGCCATGCGACGCAAGGCTCTCGATCTCAAGCTCGGTCTCGTCCTGACATTCGGCGGCTTCGTCGGAACCGTCCTCGGCGTGTGGTTCTTCGCCGCCATGCGCAAGGCGGGTCAGCTCGAGCTCGTCATCGTCGTGTCCTACGTGACCCTGTTCACGGTCGTCGGCAGCCTCATGCTGCTGGAAAGCCTGCGCGAGTTCGTGTCGGCCCGGCGGGGCCGGCCGCGCTCGGCGCGCGGGCCCGGCGAGCATGCCGCCTATCTCGGCTGGCCGCTGCGCATGCGTTTCCACCGCTCGAAGCTGTATGCGAGCGTCATCCCGATCGTCGGCATCGCGCTCCTGATCGGGTTCGCCGGCGCGCTCCTCGGCATCGGCGGCGGCTTCATCATCGTGCCGGCGCTGTTGTATCTGTTCCGCGTTCCGACCGCCGTCGTCATCGGCACGTCCCAGTTCCAGATCCTGTGGACCACCGTCTCGGGGACGATCCTGCACGCCGTCGCCAACGAGGCGGTCGACATCGTTCTGGCTCTCCTCTTGATCACGGGCGGCGTGTTCGGCGCGCAATTCGGCTCACGAGCCAGCAGGAACCTGCGCGCCGACGTGTTCCGCTTCCTCCTCGCCATCCTCATCCTCTGCGTCGGCCTGCGCTTCGCCGTCGAGCTCGTCGTCCGGCCCGCCGAGCCGTTCTCGGTATCGGCCTCGGACCTCGCAGAATGAAGGCGGCGCCCGTCGTATGGGGGCTGCTGGCCTGCGCCTTCATGGCGCGGACGGCGCCCGCGCAGGCCGAGTCCCTGATCGTGTCCCTGTCGACCTCGCGCGTCCTGATCTCCTCCAACTACACGGGATCCTCGGTCGTCCTGTTCGGCACGATCGAACGCGACGCCCAGACCGTGTCGCGGTCCGGCGATTACCAGTTGGTCGTGACCGTGCGCGGCGCCAGACAGACGATCACCGTGCGCGAAAAGCGGCCGGTCGGCCCGATCTGGGTCAACCGCGCGGAACAGACCTTCGAGGCGGTGCCGGCCTATCTCGCCGTGCTCACATCGACGCCGATCGACAACGTCACTACGGAGCCTTTGCGCCGCAGGCTGCGCATCGGTCTCGAGGCACTGCTCGCCGAGCGCAGCGCCGGCGACGAGACCCGGTTCCGCGACGCGCTCCTGCGCATCGAGCAGCGGCAAGGGCTCTACCTGCAGGACGAGCGCGGCGTCAGCTTTCTGACACGCAACGTCTTCCGGGCGCCGATCCCGATGCCGGCGACGGCGCCGCCCGGCAATTACGACGTCGAGATCGCCTTGTTCGCCGACAACGTCCTCTTGTCGCGCGCCCATACCAGCTTCGAGCTCGTCAAGATCGGCTTCGAGCAACGCGTCGCGGTGCTGGCCCGCGACTGGTCGGCGCTCTATGGCGCCGCCGCAGCCGGGATCGCCCTGTTGTTCGGCTGGTTGGCGAGCGTCGTCTTCCGGCGGGATTGATGCCCGTCAAGCACTAATCGGCGCAGAGCAGCGAACGGCCGATGGCGAACAGGCGCTCGCCGCCGATCACATGCGCTGAAAATCCTTTCGGGAAGAGCGGCTGGAAGGCCGGGTCGCACACGTTGAGCCCGCCCGCATAGGCGCCGAAAGCCGGCATGACGCAGCGCCGGCCGTCGGTGACGAAGCAGCGCCGGCGTACGCCGCCGCCGCGGCGCACCACCTTGCCGACCGGATGCAGATGGCCCGCCAGTTCGCAAGCCGCTCCAATCTCGGGCGCGTGCCGCAGCAGCAGATCGCCCATCGCCAGATCCGCGACGACGTCGCCCGGCAGAGCCTCCGGCAGCGACGGGTCGTGGTTGCCGACGATCCATACCCACTCGCGGCCGGCCTGCAGGGCCGCGAGCATCTCGGCATCGCCGTCGCCGAGCCGCTCGGGCCCGCCGACATCGTGAAAACTGTCGCCGAGCGCGAGCACGCGGCGCGGGTTATAGCGGCCGATCACGCCGCTGAGCGCGAGAAGCGTGGTGCGCGTGTCGTAGGGCGGCAGAAGCGAGCCGCGCCGCGCCAGCGACGAGCCCTTCTCCAGATGCAGGTCGGCGACCACGAGCGTGTCCTCGTGCGGCATGTAGAGCGCACCGGACAAGTCGAGCGCGCAGGCGACGCCGCCGAGCGTGATCTCCGCCGTGGTGGCGCTCGGGGCCGCCAGAGGGGGCAAGGCCGTCGTTTGTCTGGCGAGGGCCGTCATGCCGTCGCCTCTTCCATGAGCATCGCTTCCGCCTCCGCGAGGATCTCGTCCGCTGCCTCGCCGAACACCCGCTCGCGGCCGATCTCGAGAACCAGCGCGACGGAGAGCGGCGAGATGCGATCCAGCGCCTTATGGATGATTCGGCCCCGGATGCGAGCCAGCATCACGCCGAGGCGCCGTACGTCGAGAAGTCCCGTTGCCGCATCCGCCCGCGCCGCGCGCAGCAGCACGTGGTCCGGCTCGTGGCGGCGCAGCACGTCGTAGACGAGATCGGTCGAGATGGTGACCTGCTTGCGCGTCTTGGTCTGGCCGGGAAAGCGGCGCTCGATCAGCCCGGCGATGATGGCGCAGGAGCGGAAGGTGCGTTTCATGAGCGCCGCTTCGGCGAGCCAGTCCTCGAGGTCGTCGCCGAGCATGTCCTCGGCGAAGAGGTCGTCGAGGAAGCCGGGCTCGCGGCCGACCCGCTCGGAGATGTCGCCGAGGCCGTGCACGGCGATGCCGTAATCGTTGGCGACGAAGCCGAGCGGCTTCAGCCGCGCGCGCTCGAGGCGGCGCGTCAGCAGCATGCCGAGGGTCTGGTGGGCGAGGCGTCCCTCGAAGGGGAAGCAGGTGAAATAGTGGCGCTTGTGGCGCGGGAACGTCTCGACGAGGAGCTGGCTCCGGTCCGGGATGACCGACCGGCGCCGCTGCTGCAGGAGCCATTCGGTCAGTTGCGGCGGCAGGCGGTCCCACTCGAACGGATCGGCGAGGATGGCGCGCACCCGCTCGGCGAGAAAGGTCGACAAGGGGAACTTGCCGCCCGCGTAGGACGGCACCTTCGGGTCGCTGGCGGCGGTGCGCGTCACCAGCACCTCGTCCTCGAGGATGCCCTCGAAGCGCAGCACCTCGCCGGCGAAGGCGAAGGTGTCGCCGAGGCTCATGGTCTCGGCGAAGCCTTCCTCGATCTCGCCGAGGATGCGCCCGCCGCGGGGCAGCACGGTGCCGGGCTTGACGCGCGAGGAGCGGCCGAGCCGCACCTTGAGCATGGTCGCCTCGATGATGGTGCCGACATTGAGCCGGTATTGCTGCGCCACGCGCGCGTCGCGCACGCGCCACAGGCCGTCGGAGCCGCGAACGATCTTGGCGTAGCGCTCGTAGGAGCGGAGCGCGTAGCCGCCGGTGGCGACGAAGTCGACCACCGCCTCGAAATCCTCGTAAGGGAGCCAGCTGTAGGGCGCGGCTGAGCGCACCTCCTCGTAGAGCGCGCCGACGTCGAAGGGCTCGGCGCAGGCCATGCCGAGCACGTGCTGGGCGAGCACGTCGAGGGCGCCGAGGCGCGCGTCGGGCGTGTCCTGCGCCGCCTCGTGCACAGCGTCGAGCGCCGCCCGGCATTCGAGAATCTCGAAGCGATTGGTCGGCACGAGATAGGCCTTGGACGGCTCATCGAGACGGTGGTTGGCGCGGCCGATGCGCTGCAGGATGCGGCTCGCGCCTTTCGGGGCGCCGTGATTGACGACGAGATCGACGTCGCCCCAGTCGATGCCGAGATCGAGGGTCGAGGTGCAGACCACGGCGCGCAGCCGGCCCTCGGCCATGGCCGCCTCGACACGCCGCCGCTGCCCGACGTCGAGCGAGCCGTGATGGAGGGCAATCGAGAGACCGTCCTCGTTGAGGTTCCAGAGCTCCTTGAAGACGAGCTCGGCCTGGAAGCGCGTGTTGACGAAGACGAGCGTCGTCCTGTGCGCGCGGATCAGGTCGTAGATCTCCGGCATGAGGCGCGCGCCCGTGTGGCCGGCGAGCGGCAGCGGCGCGTCGAGCGCGATCATGCGGATGTCGGGTTCCGCGCCGCCCCGCACCACGACGAGATCGGCGAGCGCACCCTCCCCTGGAGGGGGAGGGTCGGAGCGAAGCTCCGGGGTGGGGTGACACCCTGACCGAGAGAGACGCGGCGGAGCCGCTGCGCCTTGTTCTGCACCGGTGTCACCCCGCCCCGACGCCCTGTCGGGCGTCAACGCTCCCCCTCCAGGGGAGGGTTCTGCGTCGCGCTGCGGCACGAGATAGCGCCGGAGGTCGTCCGGCTCGCGCACGGTTGCTGACAGGCCGACCGCCGTCAGGCCGGGCGACAGGGTGTAGAGCCGCGCCAGGCCGAGGGCGAGAAGGTCGCCGCGCTTCGAGGTGACGAGCGAATGCAATTCGTCGAGCACGACGCGTTGCAAACCTCCGAACAGCTCGCGCGCATCGCGGTGGGCGAGAAGCAGCGCCAGCTGCTCCGGCGTCGTCAAGAGGATGTCGGGCGGGCGCTCTACCTGCCGCGCGCGCCTGTGCGACGGGGTATCGCCGGTGCGCGTCTCGACCCGGATCGGCAGCCCCATCTCGCGCACCGGCATTTCCAGGTTGCGGGCGATGTCGACCGCCAGCGCCTTGAGGGGCGAGATGTAGAGGGTGTGCAGCCGCCCGTTCTCTCTTCCCCCTTGCGGGGGAGAGTTGGAGAGGGGGGGCGTCCCGCTTGGTGATACCGCGGAGAATGTGGCGCCAACGCGCGCCTTCTCGTCCCGCCCCCCACCCCTACCCCTCCCCGCGAGGGGGAGGGGTTTAGGTTGTGCCAAGTCCACGAGCGTCGGCAGGAAGCCGGCGAGCGTCTTGCCGGCGCCGGTCGGGGCGACGAGCAGCACCGAGCGCCCGGCGCGCGCCTTTTCGAGCAGCTCGAGCTGATGCGCGCGCGGCTGCCAGCCGCGGCTTGCGAACCAGCGGGCGAAGGATTCCGGCAAGGGGGA
>DASQLE010000364.1:0-6973 GCA_035630175.1 Beijerinckiaceae bacterium | reverse complement strand
GGAGATCAGGCCGCTGCTCCTGGAATCGGGCTCGCTCCTCACCGCCGAGGAGGCGGAGCGCCGCGTGCTGGTTCTCGAGAACCCGTCCTTCGTCGGCCAGTCGCGCACGACGAGCACATTGTATGCCGGCGTCCAGCTCATTATGCCGGGCGAGACGGCGCCGGCTCATCGCCACACGCCCTCGGCGTTGCGCTTCATGCTGGAGGGCACTGGCGCCTTCACGGCGGTCGGCGGCGAGCGCACCACCATGCGCCAGGGCGATTTCGTCATCACGCCGGCCTGGGCATGGCACGATCACGGCAACGAAGGCACCGAGCCGTGCGCCTGGATGGATGGGCTCGACATCCCGGTGGTGCAGTTCTTCGAGACGATCTTCTCGGAGGAATATAACGACCAACGCCAGAGCGTGACGCGGCCCGAGGGGGATGCCCTCGCCCGTTTCGGCGAAGGTCTTCTGCCCATCAACGCGGACAGCCGCTACGGTCTGACGACGCCGATCTTCAACTACCCCTACGAGCGCACGCGCGAGGCGCTTCTCAAAGCCGCCCGCGGGCAGGAGCCGGACCCGCATGCCGCGGTTGCGCTCCGCTACGCCAACCCCCTCGACGGTGGCTGGACGATGCCGACCATCTCGGCCTGGATGATGCACGTGCCGAAAGGGTTCGAGACGCGGCCGGTCCGCTCTACCGACGGCATGGTCATGGCGGTGGCGGAGGGACGCGGCAGCCTCACCGCCGGCGCGGAGACCTTCGCCTTCGGGCCGAAGGATATGCACGCCATCCCGGGCTGGACCTGGCGCTCCTTCAAGGCGAGCGAGGACGCCTTCCTGTTCTTCTTCTCCGACCGCGTGGCGCAGGAAAAGCTCGGCCTCTTCCGCGAGGAGAAAAGGACGTAACACCTTTCTCGCGCCTCATCGTGAGGTGCGAGCGAAGCGAGCCTTGAAGGATGCTCCAACTCGCGGTGCCCGCTTCGAGGCTCCTTCGCACCTCAGCATGAGGTGACGCCGCGCCGCGCTAGGTGCTCTAGCCGGCGCCTTTTTTTCGAAGATACTCCAGCACTTTCTCGCCCGTCAGCGTGACGCTCGGATCGTATTCGGGCGCATCCTCGATCTGCTCGAGGTCGTTCAGGCCGCACGCCTTGAAGATCCGGTTGGTGCACGAGATCAGCCGCACCGGCCGCTCCGGATCGGCGTTGAAATGCTGGTGGATCGTGTTCGGCGGGATGTAGATGACGTCGCCGGCCTCCCAGTCGAACCGCTTCACCTCGTCCTGCGGCTTCCAGAAATACTCGTCGGTGATCTCGACGTCGCAATCCTGGTGCCGGTCGTAGCCGCGCCCTTCGAGAACGTAAAGCGTCTCCTCGGCGAGGTGCCGGTGCTTGCCGGAGCGGCTGCCCGGCGGGATGATCTGCATGTAGGCGTCGACCGTCTCCATGCGGGTGTTCATGGCCTCGTTGATGAGGTGCTTGAGGAGACCCTGGCGCGACATCTCCCAGGGCATGTCCTCGGGCGTGACGACCTTCTTGCGCTTGGCGTTGCGCGCCGGCGCCTCGGTCGCGTCGTCGAGGAGGTTCTGGTAGAGCGCCTTGTTGCTCTCGCCGGCGAGCCAGGCCTTCGCTTCACCCCAGGCCATCAATAGCCTCCCTCGGGGTGGTTGTAGTCGTCCTCCTCCTCGCGCGGCACGAAGCCCTCGCCGCCCGGCGCCGGCTCGGTGTGGCGCGGCTCGACCTGCTTCTGGAACAGCATGTTCATGAACACGAACATGGGCTTCGTCTTGAGGACGAGCGCGCGCGCCGGCTTGTCCGGGTCGGCATTGAAATGCTGGTGCACGCAGTTGTTGTGCACGATGGCGACGTCGCCCGCCTTCCAATCGTAGCGGATGCCGTCGTGGACCTCGTAGCCCTTGCCGTCGAGGATGTAGAAAGCCGCCTCGTTGACGTGACCGTGCTTTTGCGAGGAGCCGCCGGGCCCGTATTCCTCGAGATGGATGTGAAAGAGCTGGCTGATGCCGTCCTTCGGCTCCACATAATGCCGGCTATAGGCCTGCGGACCGTCGACGAACTTGATGTCGGCCGCCTTACGCACCCGCGGCACCGCGCGCAGGCGCTTCAATTCGTCCGTCAGGTTGTAATGCCCCTGGATCGGCCGGACGAAGACGCGGTCCTTCTTGTCGTGGTAATATTCGCGTGCATTGCGCCTCGGCTCGGGCGGCGCCTCGTCCCGGCCCCCCTTCCGATCGTCCAAGCTCATCGTTTCCTCCTGAGTCCGGCCGAGCAGACGGATCGTGCCGAGTCGTTCCGCGCGCGGTCTTTGCCGGAGAGCTAATCACCCCCGTCTAGCCTGTAAAGGGCGCTGCAGGACGACGCATCAAGCGGCCTCGCCGTAGAGCCAGGCCATGCCGTCATAGGCTTGCTCGGGGGTACGTGCGCCGAGCATCCGGTCGCGCAACTCCGCCGTGACCCCGCGGGCGTGGTAGAACTCGCCGTAGACGCGCGCCATCAGCTGCACCCGGCCGGTGCGCAGGTAGCGGGCATCCTGGTAGGCCGCGAACGCGGCGGCGAGATCGTCCGGCCGGCGCTCGACCTCGTCGGCGATCCGCACCGCGTCCTCGACCGCCATGGCGGCGCCCTGCGCCAGATACTGCAGCATGGGATGAGCGGCGTCGCCCATCAGCGCGACGCGTCCCCGCACCCAGGTCTTGACCGGCTCGCGGTCGCACAACACCCACATGCGCCAAGTCTCGATCTTGTCGAGGAGGCGCATGACCTCTGGCCTTTGCCCCTGGAAGCAGCGCATCAGCTCGCCGATGTCGCCTTCCGCGTTCCAGCCCTCCTCGTAGCGGTCCGAATGAAATACGGCGACGAGGTTGAACAACTCGCCGCGGCGCAACGGATAATGGACGAGATGCGTCTTGGGTCCAGCCCAGAGCACCACGTCCGGACGCCATAGATCCTCCGGCACGTCGGCACGCCGCAGCACCGCCCGATAGGCGATGTGGCCGGAGACCCGCGGCGCACCGTCACCCAGGATGCGCTCGCGGATGCGCGACCACAGGCCGTCGGCGCCGAGCAAGGCGCGGCCCTGCACCCGCTCGCCATCGTCGAGGGTTACGCCGACGCCGCCGCCGCGCTCCTCGAAGTCGACCACGCGCCGGCTCGTCTCGAGGCTGATCAGGTTGCTGTCGCGGGCAGCCTTGAGAATGGAGCCGTGGATGTCGGCGCGATGCGTCACCGCGTAAGGCTCGCCGAAGCGGGTCGCGAACACGTCCGTGTTGAGCGGCATGCGGGTGACGAGATGGCCGTCGAGGGCGTCGCGCATCTCGAGGGCGCCCGGCTGCCAGGCGTCCGCCAGCACGGCGTTGCGCAGCCCGAGCTTGTCGAGCGCGCGAAAGATGTTGGGCCCGAGCTGGATGCCGGCGCCGACCTCGCGGAACTCCGAGCTCTGCTCGAGGACACGTACCGCAAAACCCTTGCGCGCCAGCGCGACCGCCGCGGCGAGACCGCCGATGCCGCCGCCGGCGATCACGAAAGGCTGCTCCGTCCCGCTCCCCGCCATGCCGCCGCGGCTCCCGGCTTCTGATGAACTTGCTTAGGCAAGCATCGATGCCCGAGCGGGTCAATCGACCCGTCGATGGCATGCCCGTGAGACGTATGGACTTCGCCCGGCGCGTGCCACAGTTGGCGCCGGCTTCGGAGACCCGCCATGACGCTGACCGCCCTCAAGGCTGGCGCCTACCTGCACCACTTGCACCTGCACAGCCCCGATCCCGAGCGACTGGCGGCGTTCTACGGCGACGCCATGGACATGCGCGTCGAGCGGGAAAGCGAGTCGTGGCTCTGCAGCGGTCCGGGGCGGCGTCTCGTCGTCAGCGCGGGCGAGGCGCGAACGCTCGCCTACGGCGCTTTCGCCTGCCGCGACCGTGACGGACTCGAGGAAATCCGACATCGCGCCGAGGCGGAGGGGCTCGATCCGGCGCCCGTCTCCGCATCGCTCCTCGCGCAGGACGCGTTCGCCGTATCCGATCCGGATGGCAACGGCGTCGTGTTCGGCCTTGCCAAGACGGATCTGACGGCAGAGGCCGGACTGAAGGGCCCGCTGCAGCATCTGACCCTTGCCACGCAGGATGTGGCGATGATCGAGCAATTCTATGCGGGCAAGCTCGGCTTCGCCGTGTCGGACCGCGTGCGCAACAAGGCCGGCGAGGTGACGACCTCGTTCATGCGCTCGAACCACGAGCACCACACGCTTGCTTGCTTCCGCTCCGCCCGGCACGGCATCGACCATCATTCCTACGAGGCGGGCGAATGGATCGTCATCCGCGACTGGGCCGACCGCTTCGCCGCGCGCGAGATCCCGCTCATGTGGGGACCGGGCCGGCACGGCCCCGGCAACAACCTCTTCATCTTCATCGAGGACCCCGACGGCAACTGGATCGAGGTGTCGGCCGAGCTCGAGGTCGTGCACGACCGGCCGGTGAAGGAATGGCCGCATGTCGAGCGCACGCTCAACCTGTGGGGCCGCGCCATCATGCGCAGCTAAGCGGGGCCTGGCCGCGGCAACGTGGGCTTCCGGCTCACCATACGCTTGCGCCGACCGCCACAATTAGCTCAGGTTGCGCTCGTCATTCCGGGCTCGCCTTCGGCGCCCTGGAACGACAGGCGGCCACGTTCCCCGTTGCCGCTGCGCGCGCTCTTTGGCCGCCATCCCCTTCGCTTGTGAGCACCTCATGCGCAACATCCATCTCACGCTCGCTTTGAACGAATACGACCATGCCCGCGATCTCCTCGACGGCACCGTTCGCGCCGAGGGGATCGACCTGACGGTGCTGCGCCTGCCGGTCGAGGAAATCTTCTACCGCTTCACCATGCACCGCGAGTGGGACGTCTCGGAGATGTCCTTCGCCAAGTTCATCGCGCTGATCTCGCAAGGCGACGACAGCCTGGTCGGCCTGCCGGTCTTCGTGTCGCGCGCGTTCCGGCATTCCTCACTCTACGTACGCGCCGACAGCCCCATCGAGCGTCCCGAGCAGCTTGCCGGCAAGCGCGTCGGCCTGCCCGAATGGGCGCAGACCGCCGCCATCTATTCGCGCGGCATGCTGGCCGACGATCACCACGTCGATCTCCGCTCGATTCATTGGCACCAGGCCGGCGTCAACGATCCGGGCCGCGTCGAGAAGGTGAAGCTGAACCTGCCTGAAGGCCTCCGCTACACACCCGTGCCGGACAAGTCGCTCACCGGGATGCTGCTCGCGGGCGAGGTCGATGCACTCCTGACGGCGCGCCCGCCGGCCCCGTTCGCGGCCGGCGACGGACGCATCCGACGCGTGTTCGACGATTATCGGGCGGTGGAGCTCGATTACTGGAAGCGGACCGGCATCTTCCCGATCATGCATCTCGTGGTTTTGCGCCGGGACGTCTACGAGCGCCACCGCTGGGCGGCCATGAACCTCTACAAGGGTTTCGAGGAGGCCAAGAACCGCAGCCTCGCCCGTGCCGCCGACATCACCGTGTCCTTCTTCCCGCTGCCCTGGATGGCCGACAGTGCGGGCCTCGCCCGCGGCATCCTCGGCGACGATTTCTGGCCCTACGGCATCGAGGCAAACCGCACGACGCTGGAAGCGTTCGCGCGCTACGCGTTCGAGCAGGGCGTGTGTGCGCGCCGGCTCGCGATCGAGGAGCTGTTCGCGCCGGAGGTGCTGAGCCGCTTCAAGGTGTGACGCCCCGCGCCGTCATCCCCGGCTCGCATTGCGCAAGTCCCGGAGCGACGGAGGAGTTGGTCATCGTACCATCAGGCCGTCGCCAGCAGGTTGCGCTGCACGTGATCGAGATGCCGGCGCATCGCCTCGCGGGCCCGCTCGCGGTCGCGTTCCTTGATGGCGTCGACGATCTCCTCGTGCTCGCCGAAGCTGTGGTGATCCGGCTTCGGCCGCTCCCGGTTGGTGCGGAGCCGTCCCCACGTCACCGTACGGCGCACGGCCGTGAGGGTATCGAGCAGGGCGAGGAGCAGGTAATTCTGGGTCGCCTCGGCGATCACCCGATGCAGGCGCGTGTCCCACGCCTCGTATTGCCGCCAGGTGGGGGCGGCGCGGCTCTTCTGCAGGCAGACGCGCATCTCGGCAACGTGGGCGGGGGTCGCGTTCAGCGCCGCCACGGCCGCCACTTCCGGCTCGAGCAGGATGCGCGTGCGCATCACCTCGCCGGGATTGGTCTTGCGCGCGATGGCGTTGACGTCGCCTTGCGCGATGGTGGGCCGGCTGCCGACGAAGGTGCCCTTGCCGACGTGGCGCCAGATCTGCCCCTCCGATTCCAACACGGCGAGGGCCTTGCGCAGAGCCGGACGCTGCACGCCGAGCCTCTGCGCCAGATCGCGCTCGGGCGGCAGGCGGCTGTCCGTCGTCAGGTCGATGTCGCTCAGCATCGACCTGAGCTCGAGAAGGGCGGTGTCGCTATGGTTCATGATGCACTAATACCAATTATGAGATTGGTTATGCATTTTCCGGGAGCGAGGTCAATGCCGCTGTGGCCCAGCTTGACACCTTAGCCTGATGGTTGCACATGCTCCGACCTAATTGGTCTCGATTGGTTGTAGTGCCGAGTGACCAAAAACCAGGGAGGAGTTCAATGCTGACACTGACACGCCGTGCCGTCTTGGGTGCAGCCGCGTTGACGTTGGTCGGGGCCGGCGCCGAGGCGCAGGACAAGCCGATGCGCATCGCCTTCGGCGATATCCCGAGCGTCGAATCCCTTTACTTCCTGATCGCGGTCGAGCGCACCAAGGAGAAGGGCGTGCCGGTCGAGATGATGTTCGTGAAGTCGGAGGACATCGCCGCCCAGGCGGTGCTGGGCAGCCAGGCCGATATCGGCGTCGGCACGCCTTACGCCATGCTGCAGAAGGTGCGCGCGCCCCTGAAGCTGTTCTACCAGATGAGCACGCTCAAGTTCTTCCCCGTGGTGAACACGGAATCCTACAAGACCT
>DASQLE010000363.1:0-3238 GCA_035630175.1 Beijerinckiaceae bacterium | reverse complement strand
GAATCCCGTAGCGGTGAAAGGCCAGCTTCTTGCGGGCACGGCCGGCAGCGATGCCCTCCGGGGCGGCTTCAACAACGACACCCTCTCGGGGGGCGCCGGCAATGATACGCTGCAGGGCAATGGCGGCGCGGATATCTATATCTATGCCGGCGGAGAGGGAGCGGACACCATCTTCGGGTTCGACCCGATTCAGGGTGATCGGGTCGTCCTGAACAACGTCGGCGTCACGCGCTTCGCCGATCTTCAGATCAGCCAGATCGCCGGCGGCTATGTCATCGCCTTCGGCGGTGGCAACAGCCTGACGATCATGACCACCGCAACGCTGGAAGCGACTTGGATCTCGTTCAACGGCGCTGGGCAATCCGGCGCCTCGACGAAGCCGACGACCGGCAACGACGAGATCACCGGCGGCTTGACGAAGTCCGATCTGATCGATGCCAACAAGGGCGACGACCGGATCGATGGCCTGGGCGGCAACGACACGCTGCGGGGCGGCGAGGGCGACGACACGGTCTATGGCGGCATCGGCAATGACGCGCTCTACGGCAATGCCGGCGACGATTATGCGGAAGGCGGCGACGGCACCGACCGGCTCTATGGCGGCAACGGCCTCGACATCCTCTATGGCGGCGCCGGAAACGACCAGGTGAGGGGCGAAGAAGGCGACGACATGCTCTATGGGGATGACGGCGTCGACACTCTGCACGGGGACAACGGCTACGACCTCCTCGACGGCGGCGACGGCGACGACAAGCTCTACGGCGAAGCCGGCGACGACCAGATCGTCGGAGGCGAGGGCAACGACATCATTCAGGGTGGTGCCGACAACGACACGCTCGAGGGCGAGAACGGCGACGACAAGCTCTATGGCGGCGACGGCAAGGACGTGTTGATCGGCTGGTTCGGTGCGGACCAGCTTTGGGGCGGCGCCGACTACGACGTGCTCGACCCCGGCGCCGGCAACGACAAGCTCTGGGGCGGCCTGGGCGAAGACCGGTACGTGTTCAACTCCGACACGGGCCAGGATATCGTCTACGACTTCCAGCCGAAGCAGAACGAGATGCTGCTGATCCGCCACAACATCAATCATTCCGGCATTCTCGATTTCGAGACGCTCAAGCCGCATATGAAGCAGGTGCTGAACAACGTCGTCATAAAGCTCGGCAAGGGCGAGTATCTTGGCGGCGATGACCAGCTGACGCTGGTCAATGTCCGGCTGGCGGATCTCAAAGCCGAGCACTTCTACTTCTATTGGTAAGCAGTTCCAGTTTGGAAACGACATGACGGCCGGGGCATGTCCTCGGCCGTTGCGCTTTCGCGGCCATGGATTCAGGCGGGAACAACGCCGTTACCCTGTCGTTTTTCGCGCAACGATGGGCGTTCGCCCGGATTTCGGGAGATGATTCATGGCCCGGCCGTCATGGAGGCAGAACGAGAACGAAGCCTCGATCCGCGAGGCTGTCGATCTCGTGCGCGAGCAGGGAGAGCCTTTGCCGCCGATCGGCGAGGATGAAGCGTTCGGCGCGATGTTCGATCGCTTCGCCGATGCCAAGGTGGTGCTCTTGGGCGAAGCGACCCATGGCACCTCGGAATTCTACCGCGCTCGCGCCGCCATCACGAGACGCCTGATCGCGCAGCACGGTTTCACCATCGTCGCGGTCGAGGCCGACTGGCCCGATGCGGCGCGCATCGACGCTTACGTGCGCCATCGCCCCGTGCCGGAAGGCGGCGACGTGGCCTTCGAGCGCTTTCCGACCTGGATGTGGCGCAATGAGGAGGTGGCGGACTTCGTCAACTGGATGCGCGAGCATAACCGCGACATCGCCGAGGACGAGCGCGCCGAGTTCCGCGGTCTCGATGTCTATAGCTTGAACGCGTCGATCCGTTCCGTGCTCGATTATCTCGCCAAGGTCGATCCCGAGGCTGCGAAGGAGGCGAGGGGGCGCTATGGCTGCCTCACGCCCTGGCAGTCCGATCCGGCGCGCTACGGGCGCGCGGTTCTCACCGGGCAGAAAAAGCCCTGCGACGAGGCCTTGCTGCACCAGCTCCAGACCCTCCTCGACAAACGCATGGACTATCTTCAAGCCGATGGCGGCGAGGAATTCTTCGATGCGGTTCAGAATGCCAAGATCGTTCATGCGGCCGAGCATTATTACCGGATCATGTACGAGGGCGCGACGGAGTCCTGGAACCTCCGCGACCGGCACATGTTCGAGACGCTGCAGAGCCTTTTGGCTCGGCGCGACAACGCCAAGGCCGTCGTCTGGGCGCACAACTCGCATATCGGCAACGCCGCTGCGACCGCGATGGGCTGGCAGGGCGAGTTCAATATCGGCGAGCTCTGCCGCAAGTCCTATCGCAGCGAGGCGGTTCTCATAGGATTCGGAACGGATCGCGGCACGGTGGCGGCCGCCGACGATTGGGACGAGCCGATGCGAGTCAAGGATGTGCGACCCGCCCGGCCCGACAGTCATGAGCGGATTTTTCGGGATGCGGGCCTTGGCTGCTTCCTGACCGATTGGCGCGAGAACGGCCAGGCCGAGCTGACGGACGTTCTCTCGCGGCCCCGCCTGGAGCGCGCCATCGGCGTGATCTACCGGCCGGAGACGGAGCTCTACAGCCATTATTTCGAAGCCATCCTGGCCGAGCAGTTCGATGCCTTCGTCTGGTTCGACGAGACAAGGGCGGTGAAGCCATTGACCCACGCCCATGGCAAGGGCATGCCGGAGACCTATCCGTTCGGGCTTTGATGCAGTCTAGGTCATCCCGGGGCCGCGTAGCGGAACCCGGGATCGCACGACGAGAATGGCGCCTCGTCCTGCGAGCGATCCCGGATCGGCTTTGCCGTCCGGGATGACGGCGAAGGGCGTTGCAGCATCCCCGCCTTGCCCCGGCAGGCCGCCCCTGCTAACTGACGGCCAACTCCATTCACATCGATCAAGCAGGGCTTTTCCCGTGTCCCGTCAGTTCATCTACCACATGCGTGGCCTCACCAAGACCTATTCGGGCGGCAAGAAGGTCCTGGATAATATTCACCTGTCCTTCTATCCGGATGCCAAGATCGGCGTGCTCGGCGTCAACGGCTCCGGCAAATCGACGCTGCTCAAGATCATGGCGGGGCTCGACAAGGAGTATAACGGCGAGGCCTGGGTCGCCGAGGGCGCGCGGGTCGGCTACCTCGAACAGGAACCGCAGCTGGATGCGACCAAGACGGTGCGCGAAAACGTCATGCTGGGCG
>DASQLE010000362.1:0-11084 GCA_035630175.1 Beijerinckiaceae bacterium | reverse complement strand
GCCAGTCGAAAAAGGTCAGGTCGGTGCCCGGCGCCGCGAGACCGTCGGCGTAGAACAGATGGTAGGCGCCGACATCGTCCTGGTTGACGGTCTTCTTGACGAGACGCATGCCGAGCGCCTCCGTATAGAAGCGGTGGTTCTGCGAGGCCTTCGCGGTGACGGCCGTGAGATGATGGATGCCGGTGAGATGCATGAAAGCGGCTCTAGCTTGCGCGAGGGAGGTCCCCTGCCCGCCTCTAGATAAGCCGTCTTCGAGCGTCCGCTATGCGAACCCGCTTGCAGGCCGGCAAGCCGGCCATGCGCGGATGCCGTCGGCATCGTTGCCGCCGGCCGGGCCGTCTGTTGTGGGGCAGCCTTTCCGGAACAACCGCGACGGCCGCGGGTTGGGCTGTGCCGGCCCGCGGGCCGGCCCGCGCCTCACTGAAACGGGAGAATCGGCTATGTGGAGATTGTTGCGCAACGCCGCCCTCTTGCGCATGGTCTGGCGCCTGTGGAGGCGCCGCGGCCGGTGAACCGCGCTCGCGCGCGTTCGCTCGGGCCTTCGTCAGGCCCAAGCAGGTCTTACGATGCGAGGCCGCGATCTCAGAAGCGCGGGGCCGGGCGACCGGGGGGCCGTGCCGGGCGCTTCGGCGCCGGCAGCAATCCTTCACGCTGGGCCAGCTTGCGGGCCGCCTTGCGGGCCCGGCGAACGGCTTCCGCCTTCTCGCGGGTCTTGCGCTCGGACGGCTTCTCGTAGGCCTTGCGCTGCTTCATCTCCCGGAAGATGCCTTCGCGCTGCATCTTTTTCTTGAGCACCCTCATGGCCTGATCGACATTATTGTCGCGAACGAGCACCTGCACGAATTGTCCAATCCTGAATGCGACGGAACCCCGGTCACGCCCTTGCGACCGCTTGTCCGACAACGACCGATCTAGTCAGCAGGCCCCCCCTATACCACGGTCTTGGTTAAAAGCACCCCCCATTCGTCAGCAAAGAGCTCGGCCGGGCCTGGACCCGCCAGGCCCGTCCGTGATGCCGGACGATCCGCGCATCCACCGAATTTTAAGGGTCCTTGACGAAGCTTTCCCCATAGGTTCGGCGGGAACACCCCCATGGCGATCGAGCAGCGCAAGGACAGCGAGCGGCGGCGGGCGTTCGTGCCGGGCAAGGTCGTCGCGGCGGCCCCGCATTTCACCGGCTACTGCACGGTTCGCGACCTGTCGCCCCGCGGCGCCAAGCTCGCCTTCGGGGTCATTCCGAAACTGCCCGACATCTTCGAATTGCAGATCCCCTCGCAGGGCAAAAGCCACGAGGTCGAGCTGCGCTGGCAGCGTGGCGTGCAGATCGGCGTGCACTTCCGGAGCACCCGCAAATACGTGGAAACCTGAGCGCGCGCCGGCCGCGAGCTCACCTGTTTCTAAGCGGCGACGGCCGCCGTCTTCTCCCGGAATTCCCGCCGGGCCGTGTCGATGTCGGCCAGACTGGGCAGGCTCGCCTCGTTGCCGAGGTGCTGGACGGAATGGGCCGAGGCGCCGCGCGCGAACTCGAAATGGTCGCGCCAGCGTAAATCGGGCCGCGTCAGCGCGTGATACACGTAGGCGCCGTGAAAGATGTCGCCGGCTCCGTTGGTGTCGACGACGCGCTCGCGCGGGACGTCGAGGGCAGGCAGCTGCCGCGGCGTGCCGTCCTCGTCGTACCAAACCATGCCGCGCTCGCCGAGCGTGACGCCGCCGATGCGGCAGCCGCGCGACTTGAGATAGTCGAGCATCTCGGCGGGGCTGAGGTTCATCTGCTCGCACAGCCGCTCGGCCACCACCGCCACGTCGATCTCGGCGAGCAACTCGTGGGTGTTGGCGCGCAACCCGCCGCCGTCGAGGGAGGTCAGGATGCCGGCTGCGCGGCAGGCCTTGGCGTAATGCAGCGCCGCGTCCGGCTGGTGGCCGTCGAGGTGCAAGGCGCGGCAGGCGCCGAGGTTCAGGGGCGGATAGGGATGCAGGTAGTGGTCGTCGCGGCAGCGCACGATGGCGCGCCGGCCCTCGCGCGGCATGATGAAGGACAGGGAGGATTCACGCACCTTCCGGTGATGTACGGAGATGCCGTACGACGCCGCCATGTCGACGAACATGCGGCCGAGCCAGTCGTCGGCGATCGACGTGAGGAGGTCCGGCGGCAGCCCGAGCTTGGCGCAACAGAACGCCGCCGTCACGGCGTTGCCGCCGAACGAGATGGCATAATCCTGCGCAACGGTTTTTTCGTCCCCAACGGGGAGCGAATCCGTCACGAACGTCACGTCGATATAGGTCTGACCGATGAAGAGCGCCTGCATGGCCGCATTCCGACGAGGCCGTCGGGTCAGCCCTTCGCCTGGACGACGGCGACCGCCTCACCCTCCGTCGCCTTGCAGGCGCTGATGAAGGCGTTGAGCGGCAGGGGGAGCGACGAGCAGGAGGCCCGATAGCCGGGCGGCGGCGACGGGTTCGGGGCCATCGCCACGCCGCCCGGATGGACATGGCCGCAAGCCGCCGTCAGCAGCAGAAACGAGAGTGCGACAAAGGCTTTACAGCAGCGCATCAGGGCAAGGTCCGTTCCGACTAGCAAGCCTACCCTGCCTCAGCCGAACGCTTGGAGACAAGGGCTTCGGATGCGCTCAACCCGGCGATGCCAGCAAAGCCAGGCCGAAGCCGGCATTTTTTCGGCCACTCTTGCAACCGGGGCACAGCCGCGAGCCTCGTTCGGCGGGCTCACCGCATGACGGAGGGATGGTTGTGTGCTTCAAGGGAAGCATGCGCATCGCCACTTGGAACGTGAACTCGATCAAGCAAAGGCTCGACCACCTGCTGCGCTTCCTCAAGGAGGCCCAGCCGGACGTGATCTGCCTGCAGGAGCTGAAATGCGTCGACGACGCCTTCCCGCGGGCCGAGGTCGAGGGTGCCGGCTACAATGTCGAGACGCACGGGCAGAAGGCCTATAACGGCGTCGCCCTCTTGGCGAAGCGGCCGATCGAGGAGGTGCGGCGCAACCTCCCCGGCGAGCCCGACGAGCAGGCCCGCTACCTCGAGGCCGTCATCTCGACGGCGGGCGGCGCCGTGCGCGTCGCCTCGATCTACCTGCCCAACGGCAACCCGACCGGCACGCCGAAATTCGACTACAAGCTGGCCTGGATGGATCGGCTCAAGGCGCATGCCGGCGATCTTCTCAAAGCCGAAGAACCGGTCGTCCTGGCCGGCGACCTCAACATCATCCCCGAGCCGCGCGATGCGCGCTATCCGCAGAACTGGGTGCGGGATGCGCTGTTCCAGCCGGAAAGCCGGGCCAAGTTCCGGGAAACCCTCCATCTCGGCTACGGCGACGCGCTGCGGCTGTGCGACGACGGCCCCGGGCCTTTCACGTTCTGGGATTACCAGGCCGGCGCCTGGCAGAAGAACGACGGCATCCGCATCGATCACCTGCTCCTGTCGCCGCAGGCCGCCGACCGGCTAGTCGGGGTCGAGGTGCACAAGGAAACGCGCGGCTGGGACAAGCCGTCGGACCACGTGCCGGTCTCGATCCAGCTCGATGTGTGAGAACGGGGATCAGCGGGCGTTCAGCGCTTGCGCTTCTGGTATTGCTCGACATAGGCGAGCACCCGTTGCCGCTCGCTTTCGCTCGTGCCCTCCGTACCCTTCTCGTAGAGGTCGGAAATCCACTGGTCCTTAGCAGTGGTGGCCGCCTGCCGGGCCAGCGTCAGCCACATCAGGCCGACCAGCTTCTGGCGCGGGATGCCGCCCTGCCCGGTGATGAGGAGATGGCCCAGAAGGGCCTGAGCCGGCGCATGGCCCTTGTCGGCGGCGAGATGCAGCCAGCGCGCGGCGCGCGACGCGTCCTGGCGGACGCCGGTCCCTTCCAGGTAAAGCCGCGCCACGTTGTACTGGGCGTTGGCATTGCCGAAATACGACGCCGCATAGTGGTACATCTCGTGCGCGCGCGCCGGGTTCGGCTTGACGTACGTGCCCTTGATGCCCTCGAGGAAATACGTGCCGAGCGCCACGAAGGCGTTGGCGACGACGGACGCGTTCGCCGAATCCGGGCTCTCGTCGGCGTATTCGTCGGCGATCTTGGAGAAGTATTCGAAGGCCTTGAGGTCGTCGAGCGGCACGCCGTCGCCGCTCGCATACATGCGCCCGAGCTTCCATTGGGCGAGCGGGTTGCCCTTCTTGGCGGCGAATTCGAGCGCCTGGACGGCCCCGACCGTATCGCCCGAATCGAGGTCGCGCGCGGCGCTGCGCATGGCTTCGCCCGCCGAGGCATAATTGGCTGCGGGCAGGCGCGGGCGCGCGGGCGCCTCGAGCGCGGAGCCCGGCCCCGCGCCGATCAGGAGCGCGCCGAGCGCCAAGGCGCTGGATAGGGCGCTAGATATCCGCATAGCTCTGCTTTTCCGCAGCGCCGCCGGGATGGGTCACGGCGCCGTTCTTGGCCGAGCCGACCGTCTGCGCATATTTCCAGAGATAGCCGGAGCCGAATCCGGCCTCGCGCGCCGTCCAGCCTTCGCGCCGCTGCCGCAGCTCGGCCTCCGATAGCTCCACCGCGATCGTGCCCTCGATGGCGTCGATGGCGATGACGTCGCCGTCGCGCACGAGCCCGATCGGGCCGCCGACCGCCGCCTCCGGCCCGACATGGCCGATGCAGAAGCCGCGCGTCGCGCCGGAGAAGCGCCCGTCGGTGATGAGCGCCACCTTGTCGCCCATGCCCTGGCCGTAGAGCGCCGCCGTGGTCGACAGCATCTCGCGCATGCCGGGTCCGCCGCGCGGGCCCTCGTAGCGGATGACGAGCACCTCGCCTTCGCGATACTGGCGGTTCTTCACCGACTCGAAGCAGGCCTCTTCGCCGTCGAAGCAGCGGGCGGGGCCGCGGAACGTTTGCTTGTCGGACGGCATGCCGGCGACCTTCACGATGGCGCCCTCGGGAGCGAGGTTGCCCTTCAGGCCCACGACGCCGCCGGTCGGCGTGATCGGCTTTGTGGCCGGCCGCACGACGTCCTGATCCGGGTTCCACTCTACCCGGGCCATGTTCTCGCCCAATGTGCGCCCCGTCACAGTGAGGCAATCGCCGTGCAGGAAGCCGGCATCGAGAAGCGTCTTCATGAGCAGCGGGATGCCGCCGGCCTCGAACAGGTCCTTGGCGACGTAGCGGCCGCCGGGCTTCAGGTCGGCCACATAGGGCGTGCGCTTGAAGATCTCGGCGACGTCGAACAAGTCGAAAGCGATGCCGCATTCATGGGCGATGGCCGGCAGGTGCAGGGCGGCGTTGGTCGAGCCGCCCGACGCCGCGACCACGGTGGCCGCGTTCTCGAGCGCCTTGCGGGTGACGATGTCGCGTGGACGAAGCTGCTTGGCGACCAGATCCATGATCATCTCGCCGGCGGTCATGCAGAAGCGGTCGCGCAGGTCGTAGGGGGCCGGCGCGCCGGCCGAATACGGCAGGGCGAGGCCGATCGCCTCCGACACGGTCGCCATGGTGTTGGCCGTGAACTGGGCGCCGCAGGCGCCGGCCGACGGGCAGGCGACCTGCTCGAGTTCCTCGAGGTCGGCGTCCGACATGGCGCCGACCGAATGCTTGCCGACCGCCTCGAACACGTCCTGCACGGTGACCGGCTTGCCCTTGAAGGTGCCGGGCAGGATCGAGCCGCCATAAATGAAGATCGACGGCACGTTGAGGCGCACCATCGCCATCATCATGCCGGGCAGGGACTTGTCGCAGCCGGCCAGGCCGACGAGGGCGTCGTAGGCGTGCCCGCGCATGGTCAACTCGACCGAGTCGGCGATCACCTCACGCGACGGCAGGGACGACTTCATCCCCTCGTGCCCCATGGCGATGCCGTCCGTGACCGTGATGGTGCAGAATTCGCGCGGCGTGCCGCCGGCGGCCGCGACGCCTTTCTTGACCGCCTGCGCCTGGCGCATGAGCGAGATGTTGCAGGGCGCGGCTTCGTTCCAGCAGGTGGCGACGCCGACGAAGGGCTGATGGATCTGCTGGCGCGTCAGACCCATGGCGTAGTAGTAGGAGCGATGCGGCGCGCGCTCCGGCCCCTCCGTGACGTGCCGGCTCGGCAGTCTCGCCTTGTCGTTCAGACGCGCATCCATCGGCCGACTCGCAACCTCGCGTGGTGTCGTCACGCTCCGCCCCCGCGGAACCGTCCTGATCTGCCACGCGCCCGCCGATGGCGAACGAGCCTTGGAGCGTCCGAACGGGCTTTAAGGTCCGCTCATCGGCTTCCGGAGACCTTTCCGTAAAGCGTGTAACCAGCTTCCTCTTTCAGATTGTGAGAATGTCTTGTTTTATGGCGGGATCGCGGCAGAGGTTGGCAACCGCCGCGGCATTGTTGGGGATGGTTTTTCTCAGTTGCGCCGACGCAACATACGTCAAGCCGGTCGCCTATCGGCTCGCCGCCCGCGTGAGATCGGCGAGGTCGATGAGACCGACGGCGCGCAGGCGCTCGAGATCGGCGCCGTTATCCACGTCCCAGATTGTGCGGAGCTCGGCGAGGCGCAGCCCTTCGCCGCGCGCCCGCTCCCGCGTCAGCTCGGCGACCCGGTCGCTGCCCCACGGCATCTCCTCGAACAGCTTGGGCAGCGGCCGGCGCGCGGCGATGAGGCCGTAGCCGCCGTCTTCCGCGGGGGCCAGCGCCACGTCGGCGTGCGACAGGGCGGCGGCAGCCTCTCCGAGATCGGCGGCGTCGAGGACAGGGCAGTCGGTTCCGATCAGCACGAGCGCAGCGCCGAGGGGGGCGGCCCGGAATGCCGCCAGCATGCGCGCGCCCAAGTCGCCGTCGGGCTGCGCCGCGAGGCCGATCCCGCGCTGTCGGGCTTGCTCCTGGAAAAACGGATGCCCCGCATCGGGCGCGCCCCAGAGGGTGACGGGGCCGATCCCGGCCGCGACGGCGGTCGCGAGGGTCCGGTCGATCAGCCGGCCCTGCAGCCTCGCCGCGCCTTCGGGCCCGAGCAGCGGGATCAGGCGCGTCTTGGCGTAGCCCGCGATCGGCGCCTTGGCCAAGACAGCGACGGCGCGGTCACCCATCGCCCGGACGGTAGCCGTAGGCAACGGCGAGCGCGCGCGGATCGGCGCCGAGGAAGAAGGCCAGCCGCAGGCGCCACATGGTCAGGATCGTGCGCGTCACCCCGTTGCGCTCCCAGCGCCGGCCGGAGGTCGTCACCCGCGCCTTCAGGCAAGCCGGGCGCGACAAGCGCTTGAGCCGGCGCGACAGCGCGATGTCCTCCATCAACGGGATGTCGGGATAGCCGCCGGCGGCGGCAAAGGCCGCGCGGGTGACGAAGATCGCCTGGTCGCCGGTGGCGATCCCGGTGAGCCGCGAGCGCCGGTTCATCAGCGCCGCAACCACCCCGAGGAGCCGGCGCCCGCCGGCGATGCGCACGTCGAAGCGGCCCCACGCGCGCTCTCCGGCGGCCAGCGCCTCGCGAATGTGCATGCCGGCCTCCGGCGGCAGCCGCGTGTCGGCGTGCAGGAACAGGAGGATATCGCCCGCGGCGGCCGCGGCGCCGGCGTTCATTTGGCGGGCGCGCCCGCGCGCCGCCGCGAGCACCCGGTCGGCGCCGCGCCGGGCGCGCGCGAGCGTGTCGTCGTCGCTGCCGCCGTCGACGACGATCACCTCGGCCCCGCCGGCGCGCAGCGGCGCCAAAGAATCCAAATGGTCGGCGATCGTCTCGGCCTCGTCGAGGACCGGCACGACCACCGAAAGCCGCATCATTCGGCCGCCTCCTTGAGGGCGCCGCCGCAGCTCGACCCCTGCCCGGCCGTGCAGCCGAAGCAATGGCCGGCGACGCGGATGCGGCGGCCCTCCAGATCGTTGTCGAGGAGGTCGCGCAGATGCGCCCGCCCCGCCCCGCCGAGCGGCAGCTTCAGCATCTGGTTGAAGTCGCAATCGTGCAGAAAGCCCTCATAATCGACGCTGACGAGCGTGCGGCACATGACGCCGTCCAGATTGTCGGGCCGGTGCGCGCCCTCGAGCAGGGCCATGTAATCGCCGAACTGCTCCTTCGAGATCAGGGTCGAGCCGAAGCGCTGGATCGGCATGTTGGCGAGGGCGTAGAGGTCGTTGAAGACGACGCCGTGGCGCTCGAACAGGATGCGCTTGTAATCGGCCTGCAGCGCCTCCTGGTTCGGCGGCAGGTTCGGTCCCTGCGGATTGAAGACGAGGTTGAGGACGCGGCCCGTGCGCGGATCGCCGTAGCCGGCGCCGTTGAGCCGGCGCAACGCCACGATGCTCTTGTCGAACACGCCTTTGCCGCGCTGCCGGTCAACGTTGTCCTCCAGATAACAGGGCAGCGAGGCGACCACCTCGACCCCGTGGTCGGCCAGGAAGGCGGCGAGATCCTCCTGGCCGGGCTCAAGCAGGATCGTGAGGTTGCAGCGGTCGATCACCCTGACGCCGCGCTCGCGGGCGGCGGTGACGAGACGGCGGAAGGACGGGTGCAGCTCCGGCGCGCCGCCGGTCACGTCGAGCGTGCCGAGACGCCGCCGCTCGAGCACGGCGAGCACGAGATCGATCGTCTCGTCGCTCATGGCCTCGGTGCGGTTGGGGCCGGCGTTGACGTGGCAATGGAAGCACGCCTGGTTGCAGCGATAGCCGAGATTGACCTGCAAGGTGGTCAGCCGCGCGCGCCGGAGCGGCGGAAACGGAATGGCGTCGAGGAGCGGCAAGGTGTCGTGCATGGAAGGCGGTTTACTCGGCTGTGCGGCGAGACAAAGTCACGTTCGCGTCACACCCTGGTAGCGTCACCGTCGGGCTTGACGCGACCATCTCGGGCCGGACGGGCGCTTTTCTTAATACCAGGTCCTCGGGCGTCCGCGGAGTTACCGTTGCGCCGGACGGAGGCCCGACCCGGTGGCTCCGCCCGAGGATGACGATCGGGGAGCCTTGTCGTCAAAAATTCATGGCCGCTGCATTGACGATGCCGGCGGTGACGGAGGCGGCGCCGAGGAACAAGGCCGACGACAGCTCCCCCGAGGCGATCCGTTCGGACAGGTTCGGCACGAGGAGGCGCACGAGCCAATAGACGAGGATCTGCACGGCGAGGGCGACGAGGCCCCACATGATCAGATCGAGCACCGTGTTGGCATGCACGATGGCGCTCGACAGGGGCAGCGCGAAGCCGATCAAGCTGAGACCGAGCGAGACCGACGCCGACAGCACGTTCTGGCGGATCAGATCGAACTCGTTGTGGGCCGTCGCCAGGCTGTAGACGGACAAGTAGAGGGCGATCAGACCGACCGCGATGCCGAAGTAGAGAAGGAAGTAAGGCAAGCTTGCAATCGACGCCGTCACGCCACCCCCCCGAGATCTCTAAGTGTCGAGCATGCTGTAAAACCGGTGTCCACCTTATCGCGGCATGCTCGAAGCCGATGGTGTCCTCTTTCCTTTATGCGGGATCGAAGGCGATGGCGACACCGCGCGCGACACTGGCCGGCACGACGAGGCGCGAGCCGAACCGCCCGTACGGCACGCCCGCGGCATCGAGGCGGTGGGCGAGCGCACGCATGTCCGGGACACGGACCGCGAAGGCGACGAATTCCGCCCTGTGCGGGTCGGCTTCGACCGAGCCGTAGAGCTCCGCCGCGTCGTCGGGGGTCGTCACGTCGAGGCGGGCGCCGTCGAGCGGGAGCGAGATGTCGCTTCCGCGCGGGAACCGTGCCGGCGCGCCGGCGAAACGCTCGAGGAAGCTGCGATGGGCCTGCGGCTCCTCCGCCGACAGCACCACGGCCGCGATCCCCTCGGCCCCGTTCGCATGCTCCTGAAGCGCGCGGTTCCAGAAGTTGTCCGGGTAGTGGTGCTGGCAGACGAAGAAGCCGGCATCGGGCGCCCGCGGATCGGCCGCGAAGGCGAGTATGAAGGCAACCTCCGTCTCGGACCCGTCCGGCCGGCGGGCGCCGCGCCGGAACGAGAACGGCTCGAAATCGCCAACGCCGCTTCCGACGAAGAACGCGGCATCGGCTTGCGCATCGTCGCTGCCGAGAGCCAGCAGGGCGAGCCCTTCGCGGCGGCCGAGGTAATCGCGCACGAAGGCCCCGAAGCTGAAGGCGCGCGGCCGGTGTGGAGGGATGACGCCCCCCTCCCCCAACGCGATCAGCTCGATGAACGAGCGTTCGAACTGGATGAGCCGGTTCTCCGTGCCCCACGGATGGCGGTTGCGGGCGCCCACCTGGAAGCCGAGCCGCTCGTAGAGTCCAGCGGCCATGTCGAGATCGCGAACGGCGGTCACCAAGTGGTCGATGCCGCGTGGGGTCATGGGTCATGCCCCGTCGGGGTTAGTCCGGCCAGCCGCCGGCAGACGCGCGGCTAAAACCAACGGGCGAAGAACCCGGTGATGACCGATGCCACCGATCCGGCGAGGATGCCGTCCTCGACAGCCCGTTGCGGCCAATCCGGGAACACGAACCACCAGAAAGCTGCCGTGCCGACGATCAGAGTTATGCAGTAACGGGGAAGGTATTTCGGTGTCATGAGGCCAGCTTACGTCATGCAGGGCGGTGTGCAATCACAGCGACGGCTCTCGCGACAGGTTACATCAGCCGGCTCTGCTCGACCGCCGCGCCGATGAAGCTGCGGAACAGCGGGTGCGGCTCGAACGGGCGCGACTTCAGCTCCGGGTGGAACTGGACGCCGATGAACCACGGGTGGCCCTCGACCTCGACGATCTCGGGCAGGAGTCCGTCCGGCGACAGGCCGGAGACGATCATGCCTTGGTCCTCGAGCCGGTCGCGATAGGCCATGTTGACCTCGTAGCGGTGACGGTGGCGCTCGCTGATCTCCGTCGTGCCGTAGATTTCGGCGACCCGGCTGCCCTGGCGCAGGCGCGCCGGATAGGCGCCGAGGCGCATCGTGCCGCCGAGATCGCCGTTGGCGGCGCGCGTCTGGAGCTCGTTGCCCTTGAGCCATTCGGTGAGGAGGCCGACGACCGGCTCGGGCGTCGGGCCGAACTCGGTCGAGTTGGCCTCCTTGACGCCGGCGAGGGAGCGCGTCGCCTCGATGACAGCCATCTGCATGCCGAAGCAGATGCCGAAATAGGGGATTTCCCGCTCGCGGGCATAGCGGGCCGCCTGGATTTTTCCT
>DASQLE010000361.1:0-6877 GCA_035630175.1 Beijerinckiaceae bacterium | reverse complement strand
TTCGGCGAGCGTTTGCGTATCATCGCCAGCGCGGAGGGTGCCCTCGTCGAGGGCCAGCTCGATCTCGGCCGTCTCCGAGCGCACGCGCCAGGTGGTGCGCTCGATCTCCGTGGTGAAGACCGGCCGCAGACGGCCCTGCAGACGTTCGTCCGAGACGAGGTCGTGCAACGGCGTCGCCGCGAGGCCGCTGAGGTCAGGGACGTCGCCGCTCACCTCGATGCTCCATTCCAGGCGATCGAACAGGCCGCCGCCCTCGTTGGGTCCCTTGAGGGTCTGGATGCGGCGCCCGCCCTCGGTGCGCAGGCGCAAGGACAGCCCGCGCTTTTGCAGGGCCCGCTTCTTGGTGTCGAAATAGGTGGCCGAGAGGGCCTGGCGCCCGCCCGCTTCGGCACCGAGGCGCTTAAGCCGCCGCTCCCGCAAATCGCGCGCCGCGGCGGCGTCGAGTTCGAGCTTCAGTTCGCGTTCCCGGGCTTCCACGATGCGGTCCTCTTTGCCAAGCGATGCTGGCACGGCCGGTCGCTCGCCGTCATCTTCGATCCGCGCGCCACCGGACGGCAGGCGGGATCGCGATCATCGGTGCTGGTGGACGGACCCGCGAACCTGAGCTTCGCGGCGGGTCCAAGGATGGGAGGCAACGGCAGACACCCGGCACGCACGGGCTTGGCCACGCTAGCGCAGACACGTGACAGTGCAATGACATTCGCATGACAAGGGAACGCTTGCGCGGTGGCGGTCGCCGCACGGGGGGCTGGAATTTTTCCACAAAGTCAGTCACGAATCTGGTGGATCGCCGCACAAAGCCCTAAATCACATCACGTTAAGGTATGCTCTTGCTATGACGATCGCGAGAATCGATGCATTGCTGAGCCCGCCTGCTTGAGGGACTTGGATTGAAGAAAGCCGGGGTCAAGATGCGGGTGCAATACGCCGCCCTGCCCTACCGGACCGACGAGGAGGCGGTTGAGATTCTGCTCGTCACCTCGCTTGGCACGAAGCGCTGGATCATCCCGAAGGGCTGGCCGATGAACGGGCGCGAGCCGCACGAGGCGGCGGCGCGCGAAGCGCTTGAGGAGGCCGGCGTCGTCGGCACGGTCGGCGCCGAGGCCATCGGCACCTACAGCTACGAGAAGCGCCGCAAGAGCGGGGCGAGCGTGCCGTGCAATGTCGAGGTATTCCCGCTCGACGTCGGCACCCAGCGCAAGCGCTGGCGCGAGAAGGGGCGCCGCGAGGTCAAGTGGCTGCCCGTGGAAGAAGCGGCGAAAACGGTGAGCGACGCCGGCCTCGGCGAGCTCATCCTTGCGTGGTCGCGCCGCCGGCGCGCAGCGGAGCCGGCTGCGACCGAGTGAGCCGGGCATACACGCGGACCTACTCTTGCTCATACGGCTCAATAAGAAAGGGCGCCGATTCGGCGCCCTTTCGTAAATGCGGCCGGCTGGGAGCGGCGATGAGGAGGCCACGTACCGCCCCCGAGCCGGCCTAGCCCTCGAAACCCAGGAGATGCGGCGGACCTGAGCATCGTAGGGCATTCAAATTGGGTGAACTGTCTGCCGCGGGAGACAGGCTATCGCGCCCATCGGCCAAGGCAAGCCCTGAACCCAAAGGCGCGTCCGTAAATGTTTGTAAAGGTTAAACATTGACGAGGCAGGGCGCAAGGGGCAGCGCGGCGCCTAGCGACGTCGGCCGGCCGGTTTCGGCCAGCCGCGGCACGGTATCGGCAAGCCGTCAGTGCCCGATATATCTCATAGAATCAACGATTTATGGCATCCAGGTCCGCATGGGGCCAGACACGCTTATCGCCGGTCCGCGCGGAGAAGCCGCGATCTAAGCGGCGTCGGCCACCACTCGGTTGCGGCCCTCCTTCTTGGCCCGGTAAAGGGCGAGGTCGGCGCGCTTCAGAATATCGGCGCCGCGCGCGTCGCCAACCTGACGTGCGGCGACACCGATCGAAACGGTGACGGGCACTCGGCGGGTCCCGCCATGGATCAGGAACGGCGCCGATTCGACCTGCTCGCGGATGCGCTCGGCGACGGGGCGGGCGCCCTCGAGGGCCGTGTCGGGCACGAGCACGACGATCTCCTCGCCGCCGTAGCGCGCGACCACGTCGATGCCGCGCGTATGGGCGCGCACGCGCATCGCAAACTCGCGCAGCACCTCGTCGCCGGCATCGTGCCCGAAGCTGTCGTTGATGGCCTTGAACCGGTCGATGTCGAGGAGGAGGATCGACATCTGCCGGCCGCGCAGCACGGCATCGTCGAACAGAACGGCGACGTGGCTGTCGAGATAGCGGCGGTTGTGCAGGCCGGTCAGCGCATCGGTGACGGCGAGTTCGAGCGAAGCCTGCACGCTGTCCCGCAGCCGCTCGCCGAAGCGCTTGCGCTTCACCTGCGTGCGCACCCGGGCGACAAGCTCGTTGCGGTCGACCGGACGCAAGATGAAATCGCTGGCGCCGATGTCGAGGCCGCGCAGCACGCGAGCGCGGTCCTCCGCCTCGGCGACGAGCACGACGGCGACATGGCGCGTGCGCTCGAGGGATTGCAGCTGGCTGCACAGGCGCAGCCCGTCATGGCCTTCGAGGCCGAGGCTGACCACGGCCACGTCGAAGGCACCCTCGGCGGCGCGGATGACCGCCTGATGCGGATCGCTCTCGACCTCGACGCGATGATACTGGCTGAGCGCTCCGGACAGCCGCTCGTAGGAGCTGGCGCGATCGTCGACGATGAGGACACGGGCGTTCTGGCCGGTCTCGGCCGCCGCCGCGGCGAGCGGATCGCCGATGCCGTAATCGCGCGAGGTCATGGCGCGGGTGCGCAGCTCGTCGGTCACCGCCTTGAGACGGGCAAGGCTCCGCACGCGCGCGAACAGGGCGGTGTCGTCGACGGGCTTCGTCACGAAATCGTCGGCGCCGGCATCGAGACCTTTGACGCGGTCGCTCGGCTGGTCGAGCGCCGTCACCATGACAACCGGAATATGAGCGGTCACGGGCGAGTTCTTGAGGCGGCGGCACACCTCGAAGCCGTCCATGCCGGGCATCATCACGTCGAGCAGGACGATGTCGCACAGGCCCTGCTCGCAGACCGCGATGGCGTCCGGCCCGTTCATGGCGGTGACGACATGAAAATACTCGGCCGCAAGCTTCGCATCGAGCAGTTTCACATTGGCGAAGAGGTCGTCGACGATGAGGACGCGCGCTGTCATTTGAGCGGATCTCTTCAGGCCGCGCCGAGATAGGTGCGAACGGTTTCGAGGAATTTCGCCACCGAGATCGGCTTCGACAGATAGGCCTCGCAGCCGCCCTCGCGGATGCGCTCCTCGTCGCCCTTCATGGCGAAGGCGGTCACGGCGATCACCGGGATCGATTTCAGCTCCTCGTCCTCCTTCAGCCATTTGGTGACCTCGAGGCCGGACACCTCGGGCAGCTGGATGTCCATCAGGATGAGGTCGGGCCGGTGGGCGCGGGCCAGTTCCATGGCCTCGATGCCGCTCGCCGTCTTCAAGGTCGCGTAGCCGTGCGCCTCCAACAGATCGTTGAAGAGCTTCATGTTGAGCTCGTTGTCCTCGACGATCAGCACCGTCTTTTTCATGACTGCCTGCCCTGCGGCCTCGCGCGAAATCGGCCCGCGCGCCGCCGCTTTTGACCTGTTAACCTAGCAGGGACCCGTTGACGAAAGGAAAACCGGACCCTTGACTCGCTCCCGCAATAGTCTCGATCGCGCCGCGGCCGAGGACATCGCTATCAAAGCCTTAACATTTTTATCCGGCGATCCGGAACGGCTGGCGCGTTTCCTGGCCCTGACCGGCCTCGGCCCGGAGACGATCCGCGCCGCGGCCGGCTCGCCGGGCTTCCTCAAGGCGGTGCTTGACCATGTCGCCGGGCACGAGGAGCTGCTCGTCGGCCTCGCCGAGGCGATCGGCGCCCGGCCCGAGACGGTCGTCGCGGCGCGCCGCCTCCTCGCCACCCCCGGCGAGGCGGAGTAGCGCCGTGGCGCCCCTCGTCTGCCGGGATTGCCTCATTTCCGGACAGGGCGCCGCGCGCTGCCCGCGTTGCGGCTCGCCGCGAATTCTCGATCATCCCGAGCACGGCGCGCTCGGCATCGCCCATATTGATTGCGACGCCTTCTTCGCCGCCATCGAGAAGCGCGACGATCCGAGCCTTGCCGACAAGCCGGTGATCGTCGGCGGCGGCCGGCGCGGCGTCGTCGCGACCGCCTGCTACGTGGCTCGGACCTACGGCATCCGCTCGGCCATGCCGATGTTCAAGGCGCTGAAAGCTTGCCCGGACGCGGTGGTGATCCGGCCCGACATCGACAAATACGCGCGCGTCGGCCGCGAGGTGCGGCGCCTCATGCTGGAGCTGACGCCGCTGGTCGAGCCGGTCTCCATCGACGAGGCCTTCCTCGACCTCACCGGGACCGAGCGGCTGCACGGTGCGAGTCCGGCCGTGACCCTGGCGCGCTTCGCCCGCCGGATCGAGACGGAGATCGGCATCACCGTCTCGGTTGGCCTCTCCTGCAACAAGTTCCTGGCCAAGATCGCCTCCGATCTCGACAAGCCGCGCGGCTTTTCGGTGATCGGCCGCGCCGAGGCCGCCGCCTTCCTGGCCGATCGTCCGGTGACGATCATCCCCGGCATCGGCGCGGCCGCGCAGGCGCGGCTGGCCAAAGCCGGCATCACCATGATCCGCCACCTGCGCGAGGCGCCCGACGCGAGCCTTGCCGCGCTCGGCCGCGACGCGGCGCGCTTGCGCCGGCTCGCCGCGGGCGACGACAACCGCTCGGTCTCGCCCGCCCGCGAGACCAAGAGCGTCTCGGCAGAGACCACCTTCGAGCACGACCTCACCGCCTTCGAGGACCTGCGGCCGATCCTGTGGCGTCTGTGCGAGCGCGTGGCGCTGCGCCTCAAGCGCGCCGACCTCGCCGGGCGCAGCGTCACCCTGAAGCTGAAGGATGCCGCCTTCCGCCTGCGCACCCGCACGCGCTCCGGCCTGCCCGCGACGCAGCTCGCCGGGCGCCTGTTCGAGCCGGCACAGGCGCTGCTGCGTGAGGAATGCAAGGAGACAAGTTTGCGAGCAGGTCCAGGATCAGGCGCGGCCGCGGCCTTCCGGCTGATCGGCATCGCCGCCGCCGACCTGTGCGCGGGGGCCGAGGCCGATCAAGGGGACCTCGCCGACAGCGACGTCCGCCGCGAAGCGCAGCGCGAGGCGGCCCTCGACCGCATCCGCGAGCGGTTCGGCCGGGACGCCGTGCAGAAGGGTCTCGCGTTCCGGCGCTGACGCAGGATGTATGCAGGAGTTTCGCCGCACCACCTGTCATCCCCAGCCGGCGCGCAGAAGGCGGGGCGGAGGAGTGTCCAATTCCCGAGCGCCGGCGCCGCTGGATCCCCTTCCCTCGCGTCGCTCGCCGCGGACGGCACGTTCAGCGCGGACAGGCGGATTCGGCCTGGAGCTGCAGGTTCTGCAGCTCTCCGGTGAGGATGAAATCGCCGTAATCGAGGCGGAGGGCGCGGCTGACGCCGTTGTCGTAGAGCTCGAAGGAGATCGTGTAGACCGGCGTGCGCTCGCCTTCGCCGGGCGCGAAATAGCTCAAGGTCACGGGCCAGCGCGACAGCCGCGCCAGGCCATCCTGGCTGGCGGCGGGCTCGACGTTGCCGGTGCCCGGCGCGATACGGCGGCCGATCACCGCGAGCGTATCGTAGACCTTGCGGCCGTCGTCGGAGCCGTCGAAGACCTTGGCGTTCAGGGTCGTGTCGCCGGCGCGCGCCGCGGCGATGAGGCGTTTCATATGGGCCGTCGGAAAGAGCGGCGCGTCGGCGAAGGACAGGGTCTCGCGCTGCGGCTGCTGGAGGCGGATGCTGAAGCGGTCGGACCGGCGCTCGGCCTCGCCGTCGACGGCGCTTCGCTTCGCCCCCTCCAATTGCGAGTCGGTCTTGAACCGGAGCGTCTGGCCGTCGCCGCTCTCGAAGGTCGTGGTGCGAAGATCGGACGTGCGCGTGCCCGTTTCGCCGCCCTCCAGCACCGTCACCTGGCGGTAGTTGAGGGCGTAGCCCTCGCAAGCGTCGCCGGTGAAATCGAAAGCGATGCGCCCGCGCGCGCCCTCCATGCCGCGCGCCCCACCGCCCTTGACGAGGGCCAGGTCGTAGACGACGCGGTGCGGCGTCAGCCGCACGACATCCGGCTCGCCTGCGGCCGGCGCGGCGCCCGCCAGGGCGGCCGCGGCGAGGCCCGCGAGACGGAAGGCGGCAAAGCGGCGGCGATGCATGAGGTCCTCGGGCAAGTCGGCACAAACGAGAGCAACGAACCATAAAGACCGGCCTCCCACGCCGCAACGCGCGGGGTTGCGTCCGATGGTCCGATCCGCCACAAGGCGCGCACAAGCCTCGGAGGGCCGCCGTCATGAGCCAAATCGACAAGAAGCTGGCCGAGCTCGGCATCACCTTGCCGACCCCTGCTGTGCCGGTCGCCAATTACGTGCCCTTCGTGCGCACCGGCAACCTAGTCGTCATTTCCGGCCAGATCTGCCTCGGCCCCGACGGCAAGCTCGCCGAAGCGCACAAGGGCAAGCTCGGCGCCGAGGTGTCGCTGGAGAAGGGCCAGGAGGCGGCACGCCTGTGCGCCCTCAATGTCATGGCGCAGCTGAAAAGAGCGGTCGGCGATCTCGATCGGGTCATAAGGTGCGTGCGGCTCGGCGGCTTCATCAACGCCGTGCCGACATTCGCGACGGTGCCGGTCGTCATGAACGGCGCGTCGGATCTGATGGTCGCCGTCTTCGGCGACAAGGGCCGCCACGCCCGCTCGACGATCGGAGTGGCCGAGCTGCCGGCCGACGCGGCGGTCGAGGTGGAAGCGATCTTCGAGGTGGCATGAGCGCGCCGGCCTGGCTTA
>DASQLE010000360.1:0-4124 GCA_035630175.1 Beijerinckiaceae bacterium | reverse complement strand
GAGGCGATCGCCGCGACCGTGCGCGCCAATCCGGATCGATTCATGGGTATCGCCACCCTGCCCATGCAGGATCCGGAGCAGGCAGCCAAGGAGCTGCGCCGCGCCATGACCGAGCTTGGCCTCCGCGGCGCGCAGATCGGCTCGCATGTGCGCGGCCGCAATCTCGACGATCCGGCACTCGAGCCGCTCTGGAAAACCGCCTCCGAGCTCGGCGCCTTCATTCTCGTGCATCCGCAGAAGATCGCCGGCGAAAACCGGCAGACGTCGTTCTACCTGCGCAACCTCGTCGGCAACCCGCTCGACACCACCATCGCGGCGGCGTCGCTCGTCTTCGGGGGCGTGCTCGAGCGCTATCCCGACCTCAAATTCTGCCTGTCGCATGGCGGCGGCTTCGTGCCCTACCAGACTGGGCGCTGGATCCACGGCTGGAACGTGCGGCCCGAGCCGCAGCAACGCCTCAAGGTGTCGCCGGAAGCCTCGATCCGCCGCTTGTATTTCGATTGCATCCTGCATTTCGAGCCGGCGCTGCACTACCTCGTCGACACCTTCGGCGCCGACCACGTCCTGCTCGGCAGCGACTACCCGTTCGACATGGGCATGCTCGATTGCGTGAAGCAGATCCGCGCCTTCAAGGCCTCGCAAGAGGTGCGCGACACGATCCTCAACCGCAACGCGGAGCGCCTCCTCGGCGAAAGCCAAGGACAGCCAAGGCAAGCCGCTCGCAGCTGAGAGCCAAGCGATGCAGTGATGCCCATCCCTGATCCTGAGATGCGCAGCCCGAGAGGCCGAGCTCGAAGGACGCAGCACCGCCGTGCGTGCTTCGTGGCTCGTCGCTGGGCTGCCGCAAGGCCGAACCCCGGATGTCGGTTGATGCGGCTGTGCGCGTCACGCGTGCGCGATGGCGTCGGCGAGCTTCTCGGCCAGCATGATCGTCGGGATGTTGGTGTTGGCGCGTGGGATCGTCGGCATGATCGAGGCGTCCGCGACGCGCAGGCCCGCGACGCCGATGACGCTGCCGGCGGCGTCGACGACCGCGTCCGCATCGTCTTCGCTCCCCATGCGGCACGTGCCGCAGACGTGGAACGTGCCGGCGACGTTGGCCTGCACATGCGCGGCGAGCTTGTCGTCGTCCGCCGCGAGCTCAGTGAGGTCCTCCGCCCCGCCGGTGAGCCGCGCCAGGATGAAGTCGCTCATAGCCGGGCTGACCTGAAGAAGGCCGGCGAGGACGCGCGCCGTCGCGGCGTTGCCGCGGGTCTTCCCGTTCAGCCGACGCAGCCGGTCGGTGAAGCGCACCGGGAATGCCTGCCCCATGAGGCCGCGTACCGGCTCTGACGTGACGAGGTCGACGACGCGCCGGAAGCCGATCATCAAGCGGCGGAGGTCGCGCTCGTCGGCGAGAAAGTTGAACTCGACGAGCGGCGGCTCGCTGCCCTCCCCTCCTTGCAGGGCGACGCGGCCGCGCGAAAACGGCTTCCACAGCACGGGGCCGAGATTGGCGATCTGCTCGCCGAGGCTGTTCCACGACGACTTGCTCTGGATGCTGAAATAAAGGTCCGCCGGCGGGCAGCCGGCGAGGCCCGAGGACAGGCGCAGGCCCGAGACCTGCAGCGTGCGAAGCGAGGCGGCCTGGCGCGCATGCGGACGGAGCTGCGCGCCGACGAACAGCACCGGATGGTTTTGCAGATTGCCGCCGACGCCGCGCCGGTCGGCCGTCACGGCGATGCCGAGCGCGCGCAACGCGTCGGCGGGTCCGATCCCGCTGCGCAGCAGCATAACCGGTGAGTGCAGAGCGCCCGCGGCGACGATCGTCTCGCGCGCAGTGAAGCGCTGGCGCTCGCCGGACACCAGAGCTTGGACGCCGGTGACGCGCCGGCCATCCATGGCGAGTCGCTCGACATGCGCGTTTGCCAGCACGGTCAGGTTCGGGCGTCGGCGCACGGCGGTGTCGAGATAGCAGATCGCCGCCGAGGCGCGCCGCTCGCGTGTGTTGCTCATCGGGACGGACGTGTAGCCGTCGCGGAAATCGCCGTTCATGTCGGCGATGGTCGGCAGCTGCATGCTCTCGGCATAAGCCTGGCCAGCCCGCGCCAGCGGCGTCCAGTCCGCTCGCGGCACGCGCCGAATCGGGATCGGTCCATCACGGCCGTGCAGCGCGCCGTCGCAATCGAGATCGGTCTCGAGCTTGCAGAAGTAAGGCAGCACGTCGCGCCACGCCCAGCCGCGCGCGCCGAGCGCGTCCCACTCATTGTAATCGTCAGGCGTCCCACGCAGGGCCACCATTCCCATAACGGAGGAGCCGCCGCCCATGATGCGGCCCTGGTCGAGCGTGATAGCCGGCGAGGTCTCGCGCGTGCGCCAATGCGCCCGCAAGCCCGGCCACATATAGGCTTTGTTGTAATACGAGGTCGGATAGACATCGAGCACATCTGCCGGCTCGGCGCCCGGCGGCGTGTCGCGCCCCGCCTCGAGCAGCAGCACCGTATGCCGCGACGCCGCCGACAGGCGATTGGCGAGCACGCAGCCCGCCGCCCCGCCGCCGACGATGATGAAATCGTAGTCGCCGCTCACGAGGGAGCATTGACACCATATTCGATCGTCGCTCAAGGCTTGCCCGCGCCCGACAGAAAGCAATTGGACGATATCATGGACAGCGTCGCATTCGATGCGCTCGAGGAGGAGGCGCAGAGCCGCGTCTCGCCGGGCGCCTTCGCGTTCTGCGCCTGCGGGGCCGACGACGAGATCTCGGTCGCCGAGAACGTCGCCGCCTGGCGCGGCCTGCGTCTGCGCCCGCGCGTCCTGCGCGACGTGCGCGCGATCGACACGGCATTGACGCTGCTCGGCGTGCCCGCGCGGATGCCGATCATGTTGGCGCCGACCGGCCGGCACCGCCTCTACCATGCCGAGGGCGAGCGGGCGACGGCACGGGCCGCGGCGCGCGCCGGGGCGGCTTATGTGCTCTCGACCAACTCGACCGTGTCGATCGAGGAGGTGGCGGCGGAGCGGCGCGAGGCGCCGCAATGGTTCCAGCTGTACATGACGCCGGAGCGGGACGTGACGGAGGCCCTCATCGACCGTCTGGCTGCGGCCGGCTTCACAGGCGTCGCCCTCACGGTCGACACACCCGTCCCCGGCTACAGCCCTCGCGCCGCGCGCGTCCCGGTGGAGGCCGATCCCGCCATCCGCCACGTCAACCTGCCCGGCGCACCGATCGCGCGGACGGCCTACGACCCCGCTTTCAGCGGCGTCGTCGCTTATCCGACGACGTTCCGCGATCTCGAATGGCTGGCGCGGCGCTCGCCGATGGAGGTGCTCGTCAAGGGCGTGTTGCGCGGCGACGACGCGGCGCGCTGCGTCGAGGCCGGCGCCAAGGCCGTGATCGTATCGAATCACGGCGGCCGCCATCTCGACACGACCGTGACGACCGCCGACGCGCTGCCTGAGGTCGTCGGAGCGGTCGGTGGTCATGCGGAGGTCTATGTGGACGGCGGCATCCGGCGCGGCACCGACATCCTCAAGGCGCTGGCGCTCGGCGCGCGCGCCGTGCTGATCGGCCGGCCGATGCTGTGGGGGCTGTCGGTCAATGGCGCGGACGGCGTGCACGACGTGCTCGCCCACCTGCAAGCTGAGCTGGTGCGCGCCATGACCCTGAGCGGCGCCGCCTCCCTGGCCGAGATCGGCGCCGACCTTATCGCGCCGGCGCGTCGATGACGCTCGGCAACGACCGAACGCATCCCCTTCCCCTTGCGGTGAGGGGTGCGGGGGGCGTGTCGCCCTCCGGCGGTCGGAGCGGGCGCACAAGCGGTGCGACGGCGCTTTGTCCTTCCCGCCCCAGCGCTCCATGCCGTCACACCCGCCCCGCTCGGCCCATTGGGCCGAGTCGGCCCTCTCCGCCAGGTCGGAGGGACGCGTATGACGCGTGAGAGATGACATGGTGAGGAGAACGGCAATGGAACTTCCCCGTGGATGGCCGTCGGGCCCGACGCTCGCCGTCTCGGTCAGCGTCATGCTGGAAGGTTGGAGCGACGACGCGGCGCCCGGCATCGGGCCGATGGGCAATCCCTTGCGTAGCGGCGTGCTCGACCTGCAGGCGCGCTCCTGGGCCGAATACGGCCCCAAGGTCGGCG
>DASQLE010000359.1:0-2979 GCA_035630175.1 Beijerinckiaceae bacterium | reverse complement strand
TGCCGGCGTGCCGACGGTCGCGGGCTCCGGCTCTTGCCCGGTTCAGGTGAGGCTCGACTTCGCGGACGGCGACGCGCATCTCTGCCCGGCCTTCGCGCTGCGCCTCGTGCGCGGCGTCAAGAACGGCCCGTCGCCGGTCTGGATGCAGCGGCGGCTCGTGGCCATCGGCCTCCGCCCCATCAACGCGCTCGTCGACATCACCAACTACGTCACCTTCGACCGCGGCCGGCCGCTGCACGTTTTCGACGCCGGCAAGGTCAAGGGCGACCTGGTCGTGCGGCGGGCGCGGGACGGCGAGGAGCTGCAGGCGCTCGACGGGCGCACCTACCGGCTCGACCCCTCGGTCGTCGTCATCGCCGACGATGACGGCCCGGAATCGATCGCCGGCATCATGGGCGGCGAGCGGACGGGCTGCGACGAGGCCACGACGGACGTCCTCATCGAATCGGCCCTGTGGGACCCGCTCACCATCGCCCAGACGGGGCGAAAGCTCGGCATCATCACGGACGCGCGCTATCGCTTCGAGCGCGGCGTCGATCCGGCCTTCACCGTACCTGGCCTCGATCTCGCGACGGAGCTGGTGACGGATCTGTGTGGCGGCGAGCCGAGCGAGCGGCAGCTCGCCGGCGCCATCCCGGACCGCGACCATGCCATCGACTTTCCCTGGACGGAGGTGAAGCGCCTTTCCGGCCTCGACCTGCCTCGGCCGGAGGCGAAGGTGATCCTGGGGGAGCTCGGCTTCATGGTCGCGGGCGCGGGCGACCGCGTCAAGGTGCTGCCGCCGTCGTGGCGGCCGGACATCGAGGGCAAGGCCGACCTCGTCGAGGAGATCGTCCGCATCGCCGGCCTCGATCGCATCGAGGCGAAGCCGCTGGCGCGCATCGAGGCGAGCGTCGCGAAGCCGGTCCTGACGCTCATCCAGAAGCGGACCCGGCTCGCCAAGCGCCTGCTCGCGGCGCGCGGGCTCGTCGAGGCGGTGACATGGTCATTCATCGCCCACGACGAAGCGGAGCTGTTCGGCGGCGGCGACCGGCGCCTGACGCTCGCCAACCCGATCGCCTCCGACCTCTCGGACATGCGTCCGAGCCTGCTCCCCGGCCTCCTCAAGGCGGCGGGGCGCAATGCCGATCGCGGCCTCAGTGACGTGGCCTTGTTCGAGGTCGGGCAATGCTTCGCCTCGGACGAGCCGGAAGGCCAGGTGCTCAAGGCGGCGGCGGTGCGGCGCGGCGCGGCGCGGGCGGAAGGGGTCGGGCGGCATTGGCACGGCGGCGGCGCCGCAGTCGATGCTTTCGACGCCAAGGCCGACGCGGTGGCGCTCCTGGTGGCGCTCGGTCTGCCGATGGCCGGCGTGCAGGTGGCGCCCGGCGCGCCTGCCTGGTTCCATCCGGGCCGCTCGGGCCTTCTTCAGTTCGGCCCGAAAAACGTCGTCGGCGCCTTCGGCGAAGTTCATCCCAAGGCGCTGAAGGTCCTCGACCTGAAAGGTCCGCTCGTCGCCTTCGAGATCGCTCTCGACGCACTGCCGCCGCCGAAATACCGGCCGACCAAGATGAAGCCCAAGCTGCAGCTGTCGGAATTCCAGCCGGTGACGCGCGACTTCGCCTTCGTGGTCGCGCGCGACGTCGCCGCGGCCGATATCCTCAAGGCGGCGCAAGGCGCCGAGCGTCAGCTCGTCACCGGCATCGAGGTCTTCGACGTCTACGAAGGATCGGGCATCGACCCCGACAAGAAGTCCGTCGCCATCGCGGTCACCCTGCAGCCGGTGGGCAAGACGCTGACGGATGCGGAGATCGAGGACGTATCGGCCAGGATCGTGGCCGAGATCGTCAAGAAGACAGGAGCGACCCTCCGCTCCTGACCTCCCCTTCGATCTTGATCGACGTCCGGTCTCAGGCCGCAGCGCCAGCTGGGGGTCCGGCCTTCTGCTCCAGGATGAGGCGGCCGAGCTTCTGGGCGTGGACGATCGGCACCTGCTGGAAGATCTCGAATGAGCTCTTCAGGACATCGCCCGGCAGGGCTTGCCCGTCGCGGGCCGTGAACAGGAGCTTGAAGGTGTTCCAGCTGAGACGGGCGGCCCGCACAATCACGAGAAGCGGCTCATAGCCGCCCGCCTCATAGGCGGTGACCACGGCAGCCCCAGGGAGGCCGGCGTTGTGGGCGATGGCCGCAAGCGCGTCGTCCATCTTGTTGGCCTTGATCCAGTTCGCCACCCGGACCTCTTCGATGGCCTTCCCCTTGGCGGTCTTCCCGAGCCGCTCCAGGCCCGGCGAGATGTCGCGGTCGGACAGCTCGGCGGGGCCGACCATGGTCTTGGCGAGCTTTGCGAGCATCGGCTGCAGGCGGCGCATGTCGACCGCCGCTTCGGGCTTCGCCTGAGGGGCCGGCGGCTTTGGCGCCGCCGGCTGTATGTAGGCCCGCAACTGCTCGGCGGTCAGGCCGGGCCTTTTCTGCAAAAGGCTCCGCAGCGCCCCGTCCTGGTGCGCTTTCGCGACCAGCTTGGACAAGCTGGCCTCCGACAGCTTCGCGCCGACGTTCTCGGCGATCGCGCAAGCCACCTGGGAGTCGCCGCGCTCGACCAGCACGTCCGTGATGCGCTCGCTGAGCGTGGCGCGGCGCGAGATGGCGAGAAGGTGCTCCTGCGCCCGCTCGCCGGCGACGGCGGCGAGATCGTCGTCGCTGAGCCGCGGCGAGCGCTGCAGGACCGGCTCGGCGACCGCCGCGTGCGCGTCGCGGGCGAGCGTCTTGACGATCTTGCTCGGCGCATTGCCGACATCCGCCAACCGCGTCGACAACTCGACGCGGGCGTCCTGCTCCGCATCCTGCGCAAGAAGCAGGATCACCTCGTCGAAGACCGACACGTGATGGTCGTTGAGCGCCGCCGCTTGGTCGAGGAACAGGTCTGTCAGCTGGCGCAGGTTGCGGCTGCGCTGGCCTATCTCGCCGCTCGCGATCGCTTCTTCGATCTCCTTGATGAAGGAATCC
>DASQLE010000358.1:0-4164 GCA_035630175.1 Beijerinckiaceae bacterium | reverse complement strand
TGGATCCGCGCCCTCAAGGGGCACGTCCCCGATCTCGCCGGCGTCGCCTTCAAGGGCGACGACGCGCTCAAGACGGCGTTCTTCACGGAGACGACCGCCAAGGTCCTGGTCTTCGCCGGCAACGGGCGCTTCTTCACCCTTGACGCGTCGAAGCTGCCGGGCGGGCGCGGCTTCGGCGACCCGATCCGTCTCCTGATCGATCTTGAGGAAGGCTTCGAGATCGTCACCGCGCTGCCCTACAAGGCGGGCGCCAAGCTGCTCGTCGCAAGCTCCGACGGGCGCGGCTTCATCGCGCCCGCGGACGAGACCGTCGCCAACACGCGCAAGGGCAAGCAAGTCCTCAACGTCGACGCCAAGACGCGCGCCGTTTTGTGCACGGAGGCTGCCGGGGACCACGTCGCCACAATCGGCGAGAACCGCAAGCTCCTCGTTTTTCCCATCAGCCAATTGCCCGAGATGGGCCGCGGCAAGGGCGTGCGCCTGCAGCGCTACAAAGACGGCGGCGTCTCCGACGGCAAGGTCTTCGCCATGAAGGACGGCCTCACCTGGAAGGACTCGTCCGGCCGCACCTGGACGGTCGAGAAGGCCGACCTCCGCGATTGGATCGGCAACCGCGCCGAGGCCGGCCGCCTGCCGCCGAAGGGTTTTCCCAAGAACAACCGCTTCGGCTGAGAGCGTCATTCCGGGGCGGCGCGGAGCGGCGAGCCCGGAACCCACAGCTGGCCGCTTCCCATGTCATGGCCGGGCTGTCCCGGCCATCCCGATCAGAAGGGCGGCGCCTCGCAAATCGGGATCACCGGGACAAGCCCGGTGATGACGCAGTGGAGTGCGTGAGTGGGTTACGGGTTCGCCGCTCCGCGGCGCTCGGGAGTGACGGTGGATCACTCGACCCGCTGCCAACCCTGCGGCAGGAGGCGCTCCTGCGGGCGGAAGCGCGCCTTGTAGTCCATCTTGCGCGAGCCCTCGACCCAGTAGCCGAGATAAAGATAGTGCAGACCGAGCGCCTTGGCCTGCGCGATGTGGTCGAGGATCATGAAGGTGCCGAGGCTGCGCTCGGCGACGTCGGGGTCGAAGAACGAATAGACCATGGACAGGCCGTCGCCGAGGACGTCCGTCAATGAGACGCCGAGGACGTCGCCCTGGCCGCGGCCGTTGATGGCCGTGTCGGGCCCGCGGCGGCGATACTCGACGAGGCGCGTCTCGACATGGCTGTCCTCGACCATCATGGCGTAATCGAGCACGCTCATGTCGACCATGCCGCCGTTCCGGTGACGGGATTCGAGATAGCGGCGGAACAGCGAATATTGCTCGGAGGACGGCCGGTTCGGCACGAGGGTGCCGACGAGATCGCGGTTGCGCCTCTCGACGCGGCGCATGTTGGCGGTCGGCCGGAAGTCGTCGACGACGACGCGCACCGAGACGCAGGCGCGGCAGCTCTCGCAAGCCGGCCGGTAGGCGATCGTCTGCGAGCGGCGGAAGCCGCCTTGCGTCAGGATGTCGTTGAGCTCGCGCGCCCGCTTGCCGACGATATGCGTGAAGACCTTCCGCTCCTCCTTGCCGACGAGGTAGGGGCACGACGACGGCGAGGTGAGATAGAATTGCGGGGTGTCGCGCGGATGGCTGGTCACGCTGCCGGTCTCCGGCCCGCGGCTCGGCGAGCGCGGGCCTCGGGCGACGATAGCACGAGCGTCCCTCGCCTCAAGCCGCTTATGGACGGCGGACGAGCGTCACGCCGGTGACGAGGTCGTGGCCGAGGCGCCGATCGGGGCGCATCATGCCGACGACGATGTCGATCGCCCACAGGACGAAGGTCCCTGCCGCCAGGTAGAACAGGAGCGCGTGCACGGCGGCGGTGATCATGTCGACCGGGCCGCCGCTGCCCGCGTCCACCACCTTCAGGCCCATCATGCGCATGCCGATGGTGCTTTGCGCCCGTCCGCCGATCGTCAGCGCGTTGTAGACGATCGCCACCATCGGCGGGAACAGAAGGGCGTAAAGCCACCAGCCGAGGGTGAGCGTGACGATGCCGAACACGAAGATGGCGATCGCCAGGACCGCGATCAGACCGAACACCACGAGGATGTCGATGAGGTAGGCGAAGAAGCGCCGCCCCAGCACGCCGTCGGTCCGTGCCGCGGGCGTGCCGGAGCCGCCGAGGACGGGCCCGGTGGCCGTGTAGGGAGGGCGGGAATAGCCGGTCGTTTCAGCCATGGATCATCACCTCAAACGTCGTGTCGATGCGTCTCGCCTCAATAAGCCGTCTCGGACAGCCCGCGCATGCCGATCCGCTGCGGCGCCAATCCGTCCTCGGACAAGGCTTGGAACACCTCGGCCGTGTGCTTCGCGTCGCGGGTCTCGATGGTCACGTCGATGGTCACGCCCTTGGCGGGAACGTCGAGGAACAGGCGGCCATGCGACACCTCCAGGATGTTGGCGCCGAGCGCGCCGAGCCGGCTAGCGACCCGCCCGAGCAGTCCCGGCCGGTCGCTCGTCGTGATCCGGAACGAGGCGATGCGATCGTCCCGCTCGAGCTCGCGCACCATGACGGAGGCGAGAAGCCTCGCATCGATGTTGCCGCCGCACAGGACCAGTCCGACGCGCCGTCCCCGGAATAGATCGGGTCGCCCGAGCATGGCCGCAAGGCCTGCGGCGCCGGCCCCCTCGGCGAGGCTGCGCTGCAGGGTTGCATAGGCGTTGACGGCGCGCTCGATGAGCGCTTCCTCGACCAGGATGATGTCCGAGACGAGATCGCGGACGATCGGCAGGGTCAGCCGCCCGACCGACTTCACGGCGATGCCCTCCGCGAGCGTCGCCCCGCCGATCGGTCGATCCTCGCCGCGAATGGCGTTGTGGAAGGACGGAAAGAGCGCGGCCTCGACGCCGATGATCTCGATCTCAGGCTTCAGCGCCTTAGCCGCCACGGCGATGCCGGAGACCAAGCCGCCGCCGCCGATCGGCACGACGATGAGATCGAGGTCGGCGACCTCCGCCAGCATCTCCAGGGCGACGGTGCCCTGGCCGGCCATGACGAAAGGATCGTCGTACGGGTGGACGAAGGACAGGCGCTCCGCTTGCGCCAGCGCATGGGCGCGCTCGGCCGATTCCGACAAGGTCTCGCCGTGCAGCATCACGCGCGCCCCGTGCGCCCGCGTGTTCTCGACCTTCACGAGCGGCGTCGAGACCGGCATGACGATCGTCGCCGGGATCTGCAGCCGGCGCGCATGGTAGGCGACCGCCTGCGCGTGGTTGCCGGCCGACATGGCGATGACCCCGCGCCGGCGCTCGTCGGCCGTGAGGCTGTCGAGCTTGGCGATGGCGCCGCGCTCCTTGAAGGAGCCCGTCGCCTGCATGTTCTCGTGCTTCACGAACACGCTCGCGCCGGTCAGCTCCGAAAGCCGCGGGGCGGGCAGGAGCGGCGTGCGCAGCACGTGCCCGGCGATGCGCTCGGCGGCGGCGCGCACGTCGTCGACCGTGATGGCATGAGGCTCGGCCATGCGCGAGCTTAACCCCCCGCTTTCAGGCGCTCCGCCGCCCGCGGGGCGAAATAGGTCAGGATGCCGTCGGCGCCGGCGCGCTTGAAGGCGAGCAGGCTTTCCATCATGGCGCGCTCGCCGTCGAGCCAGCCGTTGCGGGCGGCCGCCTCGATCATCGCGTATTCGCCGGACACCTGGTAGGCGAAGGTCGGGACCGCGAAGGCGTCCTTGAGCCGCCGCACGATGTCGAGATACGGCAGTCCCGGCTTGACCATGATCATGTCGGCGCCTTCCTCGATGTCGAGGGCGGCCTCGCGCAGGGCCTCGTCGCCGTTGGCGGGATCGAGCTGATAGGTGCGCTTGTCGCCGACCAGCGTCGCGCTGGTGCCGACCGCGTCGCGGAACGGCCCGTAGAAGGCGGAGGCGTATTTGGCCGTGTAGGCCATGATCTGCACGTCCGTGTAGCCGGCGCCGTCGAGAGCCGTCCGGATGGCGCCGACGCGCCCGTCCATCATGTCGGACGGCGCGATGATGTCGCTGCCGGCCGCCGCCTGCATCACGGCCTGGGCGGCCAGGATGGCGACGGTGTCGTCGTTGAGGATGACGCCGTCGCGCAAGAGGCCGTCGTGGCCGTGGCTGGTATAGGGATCGAGGGCCACGTCCGTGACGACGCCGATCTCCGGCACGGCCG
>DASQLE010000357.1:0-5389 GCA_035630175.1 Beijerinckiaceae bacterium | reverse complement strand
GCGCGCGGGACGATGTCACGCCCGGTTTCGCGGGCGAGATCATCGACTACAAGTTCAAGAACTCGGGCAACCTCGTCCGCGGCGGCGTGAACTTCAGGTTCTGAGGCGAAGCGGCGGCTCCGAGAGCCGATGCCGGAAAGAGCCGCCCCCTGGACTCGATCCAGGGGGTAGGCACCGCTTTCAGCATCGTGCGCAAAATCTTGGAATCGATCACGTCGCTGCGTTCCGATCCAACCGATCGAAGCGCATCGTGATCTGACCGCCGATCGCGCGCGTTCATCGTCGCGTCGGCCCGTCTCGCGGTCCGCGGGCGGGGCGCCGTCGGTCGGTTACCGAGTCTTTACCTTGGCGTCGCCGCGAAGCGCGGCTCGGCTGCAACCGTCAATCATTGTTCAACAAGTCTCCTGCAAGCTCTCATCGCATGTGTGCGGCCGGCGCGCCGGTCGGGGGAACGATTCGTGTTGGACGATTTCTTCAGGTTTCTCGACTGGTTCATTCCCGAGGCCGCCAAGCGCGATCGCTCGGATCTCGGACTGGCCAGAAACTTTGTCTTCACCCACCTGGCCGGGCCGGCGCTCGCCCAGTCGATGAGCGTGTTCCTCTATCTGACGGATCCGACGCCGGGATGGGCGTGCTGGACCGTCATCGTCTGCATCTGGTCCTTCTGGCTGCTGCCGTTCGCGCTCAAGCTCACCAAGAACCTGCAACTGGTGGCCTTGCTGTCGGTCGAGACCCTGGCCTTCGCGTCGCTGTTCGGCGCCTATCATTACGGCGGCGTGAGCTCGCCGTTCCTGCCCTGGCTGATCATCAGCCTCCTGCTCGGCTTCTTCTATCTGTCCGACCGGCCCGTCCTGGTGATGGGACTGTTCACGTTCAACCTGCTCGGGTTCTTCGTCGCTTACATTCTCTACGGATTCCCCGAACGCGTGCCCTTGTCGATGCTGGCGACGCTCGGCTGGATCTCGATCATGTCGGCAACCGTCTACATGTCGTGGATGGCGGTCTATTACGCCAGCATGATCGCCATGCGCTCGGATCTCGAGCGCGAGACCGAGCGCCACCGGACCACGGCCGTGCGGCTGCAGCACACGAAGGAACTCGCCGAGAAGGCGAACCGCGCCAAGTCGATCTTCCTGGCCAAGATGAGCCACGAGCTGAGAACGCCGCTCAACGCGGTCATCGGCTATAGCGAGATCCTGCTGGAAGACGCCGAGATGGACGGCAAGGCCGGCGACAAGGTCGCCGACCTCAGGCGCATCAATGCCGCGGGAAAGCACTTGCTGTCGCTCGTCACCGACGTCCTCGATCTCTCCAAGATCGAGCAGAACACCATGGAGCTTTCGGTCGAGACGTTCGACCTGAAGCGTTTCGTCGACGAGGTGGTGGCCACGGCGCAGCCGCTGATGTCGAAGAAGCAGAACCGGCTCGAAGTGCACTGCTCGGAGGGGCTCGGCCTCATCGCCAGCGATGCCACCAAGCTGCGCCAGGCCGCCCTCAATCTCCTCAGCAACGCGGCCAAGTTCACCACCAACGGCGTGATCACGCTGTCGGTGCATCGCGACAAGAAAGCCGCCGGCGACTGGATCGACATCCAGGTCCGCGACACCGGCATCGGCATCGCCAAGACCGATCTGCCGAAGCTGTTCCAGGATTTCGGCCAAGCGACCGCGTCGACGTCCAGCAAGTTCGGCGGCACCGGGCTCGGATTGGCCCTCAGCCAGAAGCTGTGCGCGCTGATGGGCGGCGGCATTTCCATCGAGAGCGAGCTTGGCCGCGGCTCCCGTTTCACGATCCGCGTTCCGGCGGTCCTCAGCGCCGAGGACGGCGAGCACGAAGCCGCAAGCGCCGGATCCGCTGGCCTCGACCTGGTGCCTCCGGGCGCCGCCTTTGCGTGATCCGATGACCACCCCCTCCGCTGCCGCTCGCCTGGCCGTTCCGCCCGGGTCTGCCGCCCCTGAGGCGCAGGCTGCGGCGCCGCGTCTCCTCATCGTCGACGACATCGCCGACAACCGCACCATTCTGGCCCGCCGTTTCGAGCGCAAGGGATATGCGATCACGGAAGCGGATGGCGGCCAGCGGGCGCTCGACCTGATCGAGCAGGGAAGCTTCGATCTCGTCCTGCTCGACGTCATGATGCCCGAAATGGACGGGCTCGAGGTCCTGCGGCGCATCCGGGAGCGGCATTCTCCCGTTGCCCTCCCGGTCATCATGGTCACGGCCAAGAGCCAGAGCGAGGACGTGGTCGAGGCGCTGGGGCTCGGAGCCAACGATTACGTCACGAAACCCGTCGATTTCGCCGTCGCCCTGGCGCGGGCCAACACGCAGGTCGGCCGCAAGCGCGCGGAGGAGGGGGTCCGGCAGGCCAACGAGGCTTTGCAGCAGGCCAACGACGACCTCGAGCGCCGCGTCGCGGAGCGGACGGCGAAGCTCGTCTCCGCCAACGAGCAACTGCAGCTCGAGATGGCGCATCGGCAGAAATCGGAAGCGAGGGTCGAATACCTGGCGCATCACGACCCGCTGACCGGGCTCGGCAACCGCGTGCTGTTCGCCGAACAGGTCAGCGAGGCTCTGGCGCGCGGGCGCCGCCAAGGCGAGTCCTTGGCAGTTCTGGTGCTCGGGCTTGACGGATTCAAGAACGTCAACGACACGCTCGGCCATGCGATCGGTGACTCCTTGCTCAACGCCGCTGCCGACCGGCTGCGCGCGAGCCTTGGCGAGCCGGACAGGCTCGCTCGCCTCGGCGGGGACGAGTTCGCTATCCTGCAGATCTCGAACGAGCAACCGAGCAGCGCCGCGAGCTTGGGTCAGCGGCTCATCGACGTGCTCACCAGGCCCTTCGTGGTGGACGGTCACGACATCGTCGTCGGCGCCAGCCTCGGCATCGCCGTCGCCACCGACGCCGATACCGACACGGAGCAGCTCCTGAAGAGCGCCGATCTCGCCATGAATCGCGCCAAGGCGGACGGGCGCGGCCGGTTCTGCTTCTTCGAGCCGGACATGGACGCGCGCGCGCAGGCGCGGCGTCTCCTCGAGCTCGATCTGCGCAGCGCTCTCGTGCACGGCGGTTTCGAGCTGCACTACCAGCCTCTCTTCAACCTGAAGACGAATGCCATCACCGGTTTCGAAGCGCTGATGCGCTGGTCCACGCCGGAGCGTGGGCGGGTTTCTCCAGGCGATTTCATCCCCCTCGCCGAAGACACCGGCCTCATCGTCCCGATCGGCGAATGGGCGCTGCGGCAGGCCTGCGCCGAGGCGGCCACCTGGCCCGATGACATTCGCGTCGCCGTGAACCTGTCGCCGAACCAATTCAAGAGCGGCGGGGTCGTCGCGGCGGTGGTCAGCGCCTTGTCGCATTCAGGCCTGCCGGCGAACCGTCTCGAACTCGAGATCACCGAGTCGGTCGTGCTCGCGAAGACGGACGACAACCTGTCGGTCCTCAAGCAGCTCCGCGCCCTCGGCGTCCGCATCGCGATGGACGATTTCGGCACCGGCTATTCGAGCCTGAGCTATCTGAGGAGCTTCCGTTTCGACAAGGTGAAGATCGACCAGTCCTTCATCCGCGATCTGTCCGAAGGGGACGACAGCCGCGCCATCGTGCGCGCGGTCGCGGCGCTCGGGGTCAGCTTCGGCATGACGACGACCGCCGAGGGCGTCGAGACCGAGCAGCAGATGCAGTGCCTGCGCGTCGAGGGCTTGGACGAGATCCAAGGCTATCTGATCAGCCGGCCGGTTCCGGGATCGGACATCCCGGCGTTGCTTGCGCGCATCAAAAGCGGAGCGTTCGCACCGAGCTCAGCGGGATCGGCGAAGTCCGGCTAAGGGATCATTAACCCAACGTCCCCAATAGTTAAGGCTGACGCATTCGCTGAGGCCAGCATGATCCGGACGACCTTTACCGCACTCGCTCTGGGGCTTGCGGCGGCCTGCGCACCCGCCGTCCTCGCGGCCGACCTGCGCGCCAAGCAGGAGCCTCGCCAGGAGCCCGCGCAGACCGGGTACTTCTTCGTCCATGCCGGCGTGGCCGGCTTGGCCCTTGACGAGAGCGCGGAGATCTATGCCGCCGGATACCGTATCCCCAAAGGCGACATCGAGGTCAAATCGCATGTGACCTTCGCTGTCGAGGCGGGTTACATGTTCACGCCGAATATCGGCGTCTCCTTCACCGGCGGATTCCCGCCGAGCGTGAAGATCGAAGCGGCCGGCTCGATGGAGGGCATGGGCCGCGTCGGAGCGACGACCTACGGGCCGATGACCTTGACCGCCCATTACCATTTCACCGAGCTCGGACGGCTGCAGCCCTATGTCGGCATCGGCGCCGCCTTCATGCACGTGTTCGACGAGACGGACGGCCTGATGGGCAAGCTCAGCCTCGACGATGCGATGGGCGTCGCCTTCCAGATCGGCGCCGATTACATGATCACCGACCATTGGGGCGTGTTCGTCGACGTCAAGAAGGCGATCCTGCGCACGCAGGCGACCGGCTATCTCGGCCCGGCACCGCTCAGAGCCGACGTGAAGCTCGACCCGCTCGTGCTGCATACGGGCGTCACCCTGCGCTTCTGACGGGAGGCGGCGCTCACGCGCCGACGCCCGCTCGCGCCGGACCTTTCCCCGGCGCCGCATTGCCCTTTGCTCCGCGGCAGCGGATGCTGCATCCCGGCTGAAAAATCGCCGGGAGGGCGAGCATGGACAAGGCCTTACCGCCGACGCGGTTCGACAGCCTGGAGACACCCTGCCTCCTGCTCGACGCTGACCGCATGCAGGCCAATATCGTGCGTCTGCGCAGCCGTCTGGCGCTCCTCGACGTGCATCTGCGCCCGCACCTCAAGACGGCCAAGAGCATCGAGGTGGCCCGCGTCGTGACTGCGGGCGGCACGGGGCCGATCACGGTGTCGACCCTCAAGGAAGCCGAGTATTTCGTCAGCCACGGCTTCAAGGACATCCTGTACGCCGTCGGCATCACGCCCAATAAGCTCGATCATGTGTTCGATCTGCGCCGCCGCGGCGCCGATCTGACGATCCTCCTCGACAATCTCGACAGCGCGACGGCCGTCGCCGCTGCGGCCCGCGCCGCCGGCGATCGGCTTCCGGTGCTGATCGAGATCGACTGCGATGGCCACCGCTCGGGCGTGCAGCCCGGCGATGCCGGCCGTCTCGTCGCGATCGGCCGCGTGCTGCAGGACGGCGGCGCCGCTCTCGCCGGGGTCATGACCCATGCCGGCAGCTCGTATGATTGCCGGGACGAGCCTTCGCTCGTCGCCGTGGCCGAGGGGGAGCGCGCGGCCGCCGTTCGTGCGGCGGAGACCTTGCGTGCGGCCGGGCTGCCGTGCCCCGCCGTCAGCGTCGGCTCGACCCCGACGGCTTTGGCCGCCGCGACCTTGCCGGCGTG